>CAZNLP010000001.1:0-100332 GCA_964574015.1 uncultured Clostridia bacterium
ATCTGAATAAAATTAAAGAAATTGGTGTAAATAGATTAAGTGTAGGAATACAAACCTTTAACGATGATATACTTAAAGTTATAGGAAGAAATCATAATAGAAAAGAAGGAGAAAATTTTTTAAGCAAGGTTAATAAGGTTGGTTTTGACAATTTAAGTTGCGATCTTATATTTAATCTTCCTTTACAAAAGTATTCTCATATAGAAAATGATATAGATATTTTAAAAAAATACAATGTTAAGCATATATCTCTGTATTCTCTTAAAGTAAATCCAAATACAAAAATTAAAGATATAATAGAAAATGATATATATAAATTAATGGATGAGAATGAAGAAAGGGAAACCTATTATACTGCTAGGGAATATATGAAAGAAAATGGATATGTTCAATATGAAATTTCTAATTTTTGCAAAAAAGGTTATCAAAGCAGACACAATTTAAAGTACTGGAATAGAGAAGAATATATAGGTATAGGAGCAAGTGCACACTCATTCATTAAAAATAAAAGATATAGTAACATCTCAAATGTAGAAAAATATATAGAGAGGATTAATTCAAAAAAATCAACAATAGATTTTGAAGAATATATAGAAAAAGAAGAAGCTATATGGGAACATCTAATCTTAGGTTTAAGAAAAACAGAAGGAATTAATATAAAAAGTTTTGAAGAAAAATATAGTATATCAGTTAATAAATATAAAAATAAATTTGAAGACCTGGAAAAAAAAGGTTTAATAAATTGGTCTGATAAAAGTTTGAAGTTGACAAGAAAAGGTATGGATTTATCTAATTATGTTTTTGTATTGTTAAAATAAGGTAAAAAAGTCTAATAATACTTGACAAAACTATCTGATAGTAGTATCTTAATGACAAGGCCTTAGCACTCATTAATCAAGAGTGCTAATAGAGAGGGTGATATAATGGAACTCAATAAAAGAAAAATTGAAATATTGAAGGCTATAATTCACAGTTATATAGAAGAAGGAGAAGCTATCGGCTCTAGGACTTTATCTAAAAAATATGATTTAGGAGTAAGTTCAGCGACGATAAGAAATGAAATGTCAGATTTGGAAGACCTCGGGTATCTTATTAAACCTCATACATCAGCTGGTAGAGTACCTAGTGATAAAGCCTATCGATTGTATGTTGATAATATATTAATAAATAAAGGAAAAACCAAATATCACAGACAAATAAAAAAGATTTTACAAGATGAAATTAGTGAAATGGATATGTTTTTAAGAAACTCTAGCAGAATATTGGCTCAATTAACAAAATATACATCTTTAATAATTGCGCCTCAATTTAAAAAATCTAGATTAAAACATGTACAACTTGTATCAGTATCAAAAAACAAGGTTTTAATTGTAATGATTATGCAAAATAATATTGTTAAAAATGTTATTTTGAATTTAAAAACACCAATACCTGAACAACAGCTAAATAAAATTTCAAATTTACTTAATAAAAAACTTACAGGGTTAAGATTAGAGAAGATTGACATAGAATTAAAACAGAGAATAAAACAAGAAATTTATTCTATTAGAAATAAATATGATCAAAAAATTGATGAATTGATGCATCTGCTTATAAATAATTTGAATGAATACAATAAAGTTGACGTTTATAGTGATGGATTAAATAATATGCTTAATTTCCCTGAGTATAACGATACTGAAAAAATAAGAGAATTTTTATCTTTTGTAGAAGATAAAGATAATATAGCCAAACTCCTGTTAAAAAATACTGGAGAAGATCTTGACATAACAATTGGACATGAAAATATTTTTGATGAAATAAGAAAGTGCAGTTTAATAACAGCAACTTATAAATTTAATGGTATAACTGTTGGTAAATTAGGAGTAATCGGACCTACTAGAATGGATTATGAAACAGCGATACCAATAGTAAAGGCACTATCTTATAATATAAATGAAGTAATAGAAAAAAACTTTAAAGACCAAAATAAGGAGTGATGACTATGGATAAAAAAGACAAAGACGACAAGGATATTAAAGAAGATTCAAAAGATTTAAAGTCTCAGAGTGAAAATGAAAAAAAGGAAAAAACAAAATCAGATAAAAAAGTAAAAAAAGATAAAAATTCAAAGAAAAATAAAAAAGACAAAGACAATGATATTGAAGAAAAGCAAGATAACACAGACGATGAATCAAAAAGTGAAGAGTTTTATGAAAAAAGAATAGAAGAAATAAATAATAAGCTGCTTAGACTACAAGCGGACTTTTTAAATTATAAAACTCGAACCGAAAAAGAAAAAATAAAGTATTACAATGATGCAGTTGAAGATTTAGTGTGCGAGATGCTTCCTATATTGGACAACTTCGAAAGAGCTCTTGAAAATAAAGAGTCGGATGAAAACTTATTTAAAGGAGTTGAAATGATACTTAATCAATTCAAATCTATGTTAAAAAAATTCGGAGTTAAAGAGATAGAAGCATTAGGTAAAAAATTTGATCCTAATTTACATCATGGTGTTACAACAGAAGAGACAGAAGAAGACGAGGATATTGTTTTAGAAGTATTTCAAAAAGGATACAAATTAAAAGATAAAGTTATTAGACCAAGTATGGTTAAAATATCAAAATAAGGAGGAATAAATTATGAGCAAAGTAATAGGAATTGACTTAGGAACAACAAACTCATGTATAGCAGTTATGGAAGGTGGAGAATCAACAATAATTACAAATTCAGAAGGAAAAAGAACAACTCCTTCAGTTGTTGCCTTTGCAAAAGACGGAGAAAGATTAGTAGGAGAAACAGCAAAAAGACAAGCAGTAACTAATCCAGACAATACAGTAGAATCCATAAAAAGACACATGGGTAGTGATCATAAAGTAAAAATAGGTGGTAAAACATATACACCCCAAGATATATCTGCATTTATACTACAAAAATTAAAAGCAGATGCAGAAAGCTATTTAGGAGAGAAGGTAGAAGAAGCTGTAATAACAGTACCGGCTTATTTTACTGATAGTCAGAGACAGGCTACAAAAGACGCTGGTAAAATAGCAGGTCTTAAGGTAAAAAGAATCATTAATGAACCAACAGCTGCTTCTCTTGCCTACGGAATAGATAAAGAAGAAGAAATGCAAACTATAATGGTTTACGACCTTGGTGGAGGAACATTTGATGTTTCTTTATTAGAAATCGGAGATGGTGTTTTTGAGGTTAAAGCAACTAACGGGAATAATCATTTAGGTGGAGATGACTTTGATAAAGTAATAGTAGATTATATTGCTGATGAATTCAAAAAAGATACTGGAGTAGACTTAAGAAAAGATAGAATGGCTCTACAAAGACTTAATGAAGCAGCAGAAAATGCTAAAAAAGAGTTATCATCAACTATGTCTACTAATATAAATTTACCTTTTATCACAGCAACACAGGATGGACCACAACATTTGAATATGGATATAACAAGATCTAAATTTAACGAATTAACAGGACACTTAGTAGATAAAACTATAGATCCAATGAAAAAAGCATTGTCAGATGCCAAACTATCATCAGAGGATATAGATAAAGTTATACTTGTAGGAGGATCTACAAGAATACCTGCAGTACAAGAAGCGGTTAAAAGTATAACAAAAAAAGATCCTCACAAAGGAATAAATCCTGATGAGTGTGTAGCTTTAGGTGCAGCAATTCAAGGTGGAGTATTATCTGGAGAATTTGGAAAGGATATACTACTTGTAGATGTAACACCATTGTCATTAGGAATAGAAACAGTAGGTGGAGTATTTACAAAACTTATAGAAAGAAACACAAGAATACCTACCAAAAAAAGTCAGGTGTTCTCTACAGCTGCAGACAATCAGACTGCAGTAGATGTGCACGTACTTCAAGGTGAAAGACAAATGGCTAAAGATAATATTTCCCTTGGGAGATTTCAGCTAGATGGAATACCACCAGCACCACGAGGAGTTCCACAAATAGAAGTAACCTTTGATATAGATGCTAATGGTATCGTAAATGTTCATGCAAAAGACAAAGGAACAGGAAAAGAACAAAACATTACTATCACAGCGACCACAAATTTATCAGATGATGAGATTGATAAAAAAGTAAAAGAAGCTGAGCAATTTGCTGAAGAAGATAAAAAGAAAAAAGAAGAAGTTGAAACTGTGAATAAAGCTGACAATCTAATTTATCAGACTGAAAAAAGCATGAAAGATTTAGGAGATAAATTGTCAGAAGAAGAAAAAGAAAAAGTAAATAGTAAAAAAGATGAGTTGAAAAAAGCTTTAGAATCTAATAATATAGAAGATATAAAAGAAAAAACCGATGAGTTGACAGAAGAATTTAATAAAATTGCAGAAAAAATATATCAACAAGAAGCACAAAATCAAGCAAACCAACAACCTGAAGGAGAACAAAATCAGGGAGGGCAACAAGAAAATCAAGAAGATGATGATGTTGTAGATGCAGACTATGAAGTAGTAGACGAAGATGAAGAAAATGATGAATAAAGCTAAATCATATGATTTAGCTTTACTTTTTAACGGTGGTGAAGTAGTATGAGCAAAAAAGATTATTATGATATTCTTGATGTTGATAAAAATGCAGACCAACAGGAAATAAAAAGAGCATTTAGAAAACTTGCTAAAAAATATCATCCGGATTTAAATCCGGATGACCAGGGTTCGGAAGTTAAATTTAAAGAAGTTAATGAAGCTTATGAAGTTTTAAGCGATGAGGAAAAAAGAAAGAAATATGACCAATTTGGTCATGCGGCATTTGAGCAAGATCAAGGTTTTGGTGGCGGAGGAAGCTATCAAGGTTTTGATGACATATTTGGTGACATATTTGGCGATTTCTTTGGAGGAGGAGCTGGCAGAAGAAGAAGTGGTCCTAAAAAAGGTCAGGATTTAAAAATAAGATTAAATATAAGCTTTGAAGAAGCGGCTTTTGGAACTAAAAAAGAAATTAAAATTAACAGAATGGAAGAATGTTCTAAATGTAATGGTACCGGAGCTGAACCTGGAACAAATAAAAAAACATGTCCTACATGCAGCGGAAGTGGTAGCGTAAGAACTGTACAGAATACACCATTTGGAAGATTCCAAAATGTTAGCACATGCCCTAAATGCAACGGTACAGGTGAAATAATTGAAGAACCGTGTACTCAATGTCGAGGAACGGGTAAAGAAAAAAAATCAAGAAAAGTAACTATAAATATACCAGCTGGAGTCGACAATGGATCTATAATTCCTCTTAGAGGCGAAGGTAACCATGGAGAAAAAGGAGCCCCTAGCGGAGATTTATATGTATATTTGAGCGTAAAATCTCATAAAATTTTTGAAAGAGATGGATATGATATATGGTTAGAAAAGAAAATATCCTTTCCAACAGCAGCTTTAGGAAATATAATAAAAGTAGAAACTTTAGAAGGTACTGTAAAATATAAGATACCAGCAGGAACTCAAACAGGGACAGTTTTTAGACTAAAAAATAAAGGAATTCAAAAACTCAGAGGTTCAGGCAAAGGTGACCAGTATGTAAAAGTCCTGGTAGATATTCCTAAAGACTTAAATAAAAAACAAAGCCAATTAATTAAAGACTTAGCTGATGAGTTTGGAGAAAAAATTGAACCACAAAAAAAAAATATAATTGATAAAGTTAAAGATGCATTCAATTAAGGAGGGTGTTTTATTTGAAATGGATTGAGATTATTGTAAAAACCACTGCAGAACAGGAAGAAGTTGTGACAAACATACTCTATGAAGCTGATGTTCAAGGAATTGTAATAGAAGATTATCAAGATGTTTTAAATCTAGAAAAAAATAAAGAAGAATGGGATATAGTAGATGAGGATTTAATAAACAACTATTATGAGGGAATTGTAATTAAAGGCTATCTTGAAGAAGAAACAGGAGTTCAAGAAAAGGTTGATTTTGTCAAAGAAAAAATACACAGCTTACCTAGATATGATCTTAATATTAAAACGACGGAAGTTAAGGTTAATACAATAGAAGAAATTGATTGGAATCTGGAGTGGAAAAAAAATTTCAAACCATTTGAAGTTGGGAAAAACATCCTCATTAAACCATCATGGGAAAAAGTAGAAAATAAAAAAAATAAAATCATAATAGATATAGATCCAGGAATGGCCTTTGGAACTGGAACCCACTGTACAACATTGCTATGTCTAGAAGCTTTAGAAAAATATATTGAAGAAGACGATATTGTTTACGATATAGGAACTGGAAGTGGTATACTTTCAATTGCTGCATGTAAACTTGGTGGAAGAGCAATTGGAATTGATATTGATGAGGATTCTGTTAGAACAGCTAAAGAAAATGTTAGAATAAATAAATGTAGTAAAAAAGTAAAAATTTTAAAAGGAAATCTTCTTAATAAAATCAAGGAAGAAGCAGATATAATAGTTTCAAACATAATTGCTGATGCTATAATCAACATGAGTGGCAAATTAAATGATTACTTAAAAACAGATGGATTATTTATAGCTTCAGGTATACTTGAAACAAAAGAAAAAGAAGTTCTAGAAGTTTTAAAAGCCAACAAGTTTAAAATCATTGAATCAAAAAAAATGGACGAATGGATATGTGTAGTGGCAAGGAAAGGAAACAATGAATAGATTTTTTGTAAATAAAGATGAATCAGGTAGAATAATACTTTCAGGAGAAGATTATAAACATGCAAAGAAAGTACTTAGACTTGATATAAAAGATAAAATTTATGTTGTTTTAGATAATAAAGAATACATAGGTATGATTTCTGAAGATAGAGACAGTAGCTTTGTATTAGAGATTACTAAAACGACAGAAGTATCAAGAGAACCTGATGTATGTATTCATATTTATCAATCAATGCCTAAATCAAGCAAAATGGATTATATTATTCAAAAAAATGTAGAATTAGGTGTAAAAAAATTAACTCCTATTATAAGTAATAGGAGTTTAATTAAGATAAAAAACCATAAAAAAGAGAAGAAAAAACTGGAAAGATGGATTAAAATATCAGAAGAAGCAGCAAAACAATCCATGAGAAATACAATTCCAGAAATAAATGGGATACTATCGTTTGATGAGATGATAAAAGAATTAAAGGAATCAATACAAGAAAATGATGTGGAAGTTATTGTGCCTTATGAAAATGAAAACATTAAAAGTACTAAAGATTTAGACTACAAAAAGAAAAATTTTTCAGTAGTTATTGGACCTGAAGGTGGATTTGAAGAAAGCGAAATTCATAAACTTATAGATATAGGAGCTGTACCAATAACATTAGGACCTAGAATATTGAGAAGTGAAACAGCAGCTTTGGCTTTAAGTACTGTAATTCTTCATGAAACAAATAATATGAGGAGAGAATCATGAAAGTAGCATTCTATACATTAGGCTGTAAGGTTAATCAATATGAAACTGAAGCAATGAAAAATTTGTTTAAAAATAATGAATTTCAAATAGTTGAAGAAAATAATGAAGCAGATGTATTTATTATTAATTCATGTACTGTAACAAGTGCAAGTGATAGAAAAACTAGACAAATGATTAGGAAATTTAAAAAGAGCAACGATAGTTCAATTATGATACTTACTGGATGCTACAGCCAGAATCATGCAGATGAGTTGAAAAATAATGAAAATATAGATATAATAATAGGTACAAAAGAAAAAAGTAAAATATTAGAAATCA
Source organism: uncultured Clostridia bacterium (assembly GCA_964574015.1). Classification (GTDB taxonomy): domain Bacteria; phylum Bacillota; class Clostridia; order Tissierellales; family Dethiosulfatibacteraceae; genus UBA8670. Next base: position 7,683 of record CAZNLP010000001.1, read on the forward strand.
CAAATGATTTTATTAAAAATCATACTAAACATTTTAAAATAAAGGAATTTCAAAGGAAAGAGGAATACGAAGAGTTTGATATTATAGATTGGGAGTCAAGAACCAGAGCAAACATTAAAATACAAGATGGTTGTAATCAATACTGCTCATATTGCATTATTCCATACGTTAGAGGACCAAGCAGAAGTAGAGATCGAGAAGAAATAATTAAAGAAATAATAAATTTATCCAACAAAAATTACAAAGAAATTATTGTGAATGGAATAAACCTTACAGCATTGGGAAAAGATGACGAAAAAGGAAGCTTAGTAGATTTAATTAAAGAAATAGATAAATTAAATATTAATTCCAGAATTAGATTTGGTTCTTTAGAAGCTAATATAATAAATGAAGAAATGATGAGAATAATTGCTGGTAATTCAACTTTTGCGAAACATTTTCACCTATCATTGCAGAGTGGTTCAAATTCTGTATTGAAAAGAATGAACAGAAATTATACAAAAGAAGATTTTTATAAAAAAGTAAAATTAATCAGAAAATATATGCCTGATTGCGGTATAACTACAGATATAATAGTAGGGTTTCCTGGTGAAACTGATGAAGAATTTAATGAATCATATGAATTTGTTGAGAAAGTAGCTTTTTCTAGAATCCATGTTTTTAAATTTTCACCAAGGGAAGGTACAAGAGCCTACAGAATGAAAGATAGGATAAACGGAAAAATCAAAAACAAAAGAAGCAAAAAAATGATTGATTTAGGAGATAGACTTGAAAAAGACTTCTGCCACAAATTTTTAGGTGAAGAAGTAGAAGTTCTTTTCGAAACAAAAGATGAAGAAGGATATTATGAAGGTTATACAAGCAATTATATACACTTTAAACTAAAAAGTGATATAAATTTAGAAAATAAGTTGGAAAAACATTTTGTACAAAATGTTTTTGATAAAACACTATATGGATAGTGGAGGTGAAATGGTGAAGGATTGTATTTTTTGCAAAATAATTAAAAATGAAATCCCGTCAGACAAAGTATATGAAGATGAGAAGATATTGGCTTTTCATGATATAGAACCAGAAGCACCGGTTCATATACTAATAATACCAAAAAAACATATATCCAGTTTAAATGAAGTAAAAAAAGAGAACGCAGACGAAATTAGCTATATATTTACTAAAATTCCAGAAATAGCAAAAAAGCTTGGGGTAGAAGAGTCAGGATATAGAATTGTATCTAATTGCGGAGAGGATGCATTACAAACTGTAGATCATATACATTTTCATATGCTCGGGAAAAGAACTTTGAATTGGCCACCAGGATAATATAAAATAATTATTGAAATTAATAGTTATATAATGTATAATTAACAAGTGTTTCAAGAAACATATCTATGCAGTATGAGAGGAGGGTAGCAAATGACGGAAATTAAAGTAAGAGAAAACGAATCATTAGACAGCGCTCTCAAGAGATTTAAAAGACAATGTGCTATCACTGGCGTTCTTACAGAAGCTAGAAAAAGAGAACATTATGAGAAGCCAAGTGTAAAAAGAAAAAAGAAAGCTGAAGCAGCAAGAAGAAAACTTAAAAAGAAAACAAGATAATCGAGGTGTATAATGCATGTCTTTGAAACAAAGACTAATGGAAGATTTAAAAACTTCTATGAAAACCAAAGACAAGACTAAAAAAAATGCTATTACCTTAATAAGATCGGCTATTAAGCAGCAGGAAGTTGACGAAAGAAAAGAGCTTAAGGATGAGGATATAATAGATATTATATCAAAACAAATTAAGCAAAAGAAAAATAGTATAGATGATTTTAAAAAAGGAAATAGAGAAGACCTAATAGAATTAACAAATCAAGAAATTTCAATCTTAAGGAACTATATGCCGGAACAGCTTTCTGAAGAAGAACTTGAAGATATCATTAAAAAAGCTATTGATGAAACAAAGGCTGAAAGCAAAAAAGATATTGGAAAAGTTATGAGCAAAGTAATGCCACAAATCAAAGGGAGAGCTGACGGGAGCAAAGTAAATAAAATTGTCATGAAATATTTGAATTAAAATAAGACCCCATTTGGGGTCTTAATTTAATTCAAATAGAGTAGTATAAGCTCTTAAGATATGTTATTATATAAATAGTAAAATTGAGGAGGATTAATGAATATAGAAGAAAAAACAATAGACTTAGAATCGAATAATATATATAGAGAACTTGCTGGCAACATGGACAAAAATTTTGGAGAAATATCAAAAGCTTATGATGTAGACATTGTTTTTAGAGATAGTAAATTAAAAATAATGGGGAAAAAAGAAGATGTTGAAAGCTCTTTTAATATAATTAAAGAAATGATAAAAACTATAAAAAAAGAAGGATCTATTAATCAGCAGAAATTAAATTATCTTTTAGATTTATATATAGATAAATACAAAGGTAATTTAGATAGATTATTAAATGATATAGTTGCATTAACAGCAAATGGAAGAACAATTAAGCCAAAAACATTAGGGCAAAAAAGATATATTGATAATATAAGACAAAATGACATTGTTTTTGGTATAGGTCCGGCTGGTACTGGAAAAACTTATCTTGCTGTTGCAATGGCTGTAAGTGCTTTTAGAAGAAAAGAAGTAGAAAGAATTATACTAACAAGACCTGCTGTAGAGGCAGGAGAAAAATTAGGGTTCTTACCTGGTGACATGCAGGATAAAGTTGATCCTTACTTGAGGCCACTTTATGATGCATTATTTGATATAATGGGACCTGATAACTACATGAATAATTTAGAAAAAGGATTAATAGAGATAGCTCCATTAGCATATATGAGAGGAAGAACTATTGATTCTGCTTTTATAATACTAGATGAAGCTCAAAACACCACAAAAGAGCAGATGAAGATGTTTTTAACTAGATTAGGTTATGGTTCAAAAGCTATAGTTACAGGAGACGTAACGCAGGTTGATTTACCTCGAGGCAAAAAATCTGGACTTAAACAAGTTGAAAAAATCTTAAAAAATATTCCAGGCATAGGTTTTATGTATTTCGATAAAAAAGATGTAGTGAGACATAATCTTGTTCAAAATATAATAAGCGCCTATGAGAAATACGAAGGTGGTAAAAAAACTGATGGAACTACTAATTGATAACAGACAAAAAACTAAAGAAATAAATAAAGATAATATTACTTTAATAAAAAGTGCTATAAAGGCCTGTATGATAGAAGAAGGAAAAGGGTTGAATGCAGAAATAAGCCTTTCTTTCGTTAATAATAACGAAATCAGAGAGTTAAATAAAAAATATAGAGGAAAAGATTATTCAACAGATGTGCTTTCCTTTCCACTTGACGAGGAAATAGATGATATAATAATACTAGGTGACATTGTTGTTTCAGTAGATAAAGTAATTGAACAAGCTGAAGAATATAATCATACTTTTGAAAGAGAATTAATATATTTAATAATACACGGTATGTTTCATTTATTAGGATATGATCATATAAAAGAAGAAGATAAAAAAATAATGAGATTAAAAGAGAAAAAAATAACAAAAAAACTAGAACTATATAGATAAACAGGAGACTATATGAAAAAATCAGTATATTTTATTTTACTCATAGCGGCATTAATCTTTACAACAGCATGTAACGGAGAAGAAGTTGATGTTGAAGAAAATTTAGAGCCAGAGGAAGAAGTTCAAGAGCAATTAGAAGAAGATTCAATAGAAGAAGAACCAATTGAAGAACCAGAAGTAATAAATCCGAAAGAAGAGACTATGAGAATCATAGAAGACTTGAAGGATAAAGGATATAAACAATCTAAATTAGATGGTGTTTACATAAAAGAAGAATTATATAATCTTAGACCGATTACAGTAATGTATGATAACCATCCTTACGCCAGATGGCAGGCAGGTTTAGTTTTAGCTGATATAGTTTATGAATGTGAAGTAGAATTTCCTTTTACTCGATATATGGCTGTTTTTCAAGATGAAGATGTTGAGCATATAGGTCCTGTAAGAAGTGCCCGACCATATTATTTAAGGTATGCTTTAGAATACGACTCGGTTTACGTACATGTTGGGGGAAGCAACGATGCTATGGCAAAAATACAAGATTACTATATGGCAGATGTTGACGGATTATCCAGCGGTAACTTTTGGAGATATTATGATACGGGAAAGTCAATTCCTAACAATATGTATACGGATATGGAAAACTTAAGAGAAGCTCAAAACTTTTACGGATACAGGTCAAATGGTGAATTTGTAGGATACAAATTTAACGACTTAATAGAAACAATTGATGAAAATTTAGAGCCTGAAAATTGCACGGAAATAAATATTGTTTTCAATCAACATTATGAAATAGATTTTATATATAATAAAGAAAATGCTTCATACAAAAGGTTTGTCAATGGAGAGAAACACGTAGATGAATATTATGATGATGAGATTGAGGTAGTTAATATTATAGTTTTAAAAACAACCAAAACTGTTTTAGATGATGTGGGGAGACTATCAATTAATACTGTTGGCGAGGGAACAGGCACTTATATTAGCCGTGGACTTAAAACAGATATAACATGGGAAAAGAATGATTATAAATCAAAAACTTATTTTTATTATGAAAATGGACAGGAAATTGTTTTGAATCCTGGACAAACTTGGATTGAGGTTACAACCCAAAATACATCCATAAACTATAAAGAGGAGTGATTAAATGTATAAAGAAATAATAGAAAAAGCAATTAGAGCGAGAGAAAATGCATATGTTCCTTATTCTAATTTTCTTGTTGGAGCAGCAGTTAAAACTAAAGAAGGAAAGTACTTTACTGGATGTAATATAGAATCAGCATCTTTTAGTCCAACTATATGTGCTGAAAGAACAGCTATATCAAAAGCAATTTCAGAAGGGTACAAAGATATAGAAGCGATAGCAGTAGTTGGAAGCTTTGATGATTATACATTTCCTTGTGGAGTTTGCCGACAGTTTATTGTAGAGTTTGGAAAAGATATAGAAGTTATTGTTGCAAAAAACACTGAAGATTATAAAGTTTATAAAATTAGCGACTTATTACCTCATAGTTTCGGTCCAGAGGATATCAAAGATGTTTAAATCGGGCTTTGTAACTATTATAGGAAGGCCTAATGTAGGCAAATCAACAATTATAAATAATATAATCGGTGAAAAGATTTCAATTATATCGGATAAACCTCAAACCACAAGAAATAAAATACAAGCAGTTTATACAGATGATGATAGTCAAGTTATTTTTATAGATACACCCGGCATTCATAAACCTAAGAATAAACTGGGAGAGTATATGGGAGAAGAAATTGACAGTTCATTAGAAGGCATGGATTTGGTAATATTTATGACTGATGAGAGAAAATCATTAGGACCTGGAGATAAATTTATTATTGAAAAAATCAAAGAGTTAAAAACCCCTGTAATAGGTGTTGTTAACAAAATAGATATAAATAAAAATGCTAAAAATATCGAATCAGAATTAAGTGAAAGTAAAGTTTTTCATAAAGTATTTCAAATATCAGCTACTCAAGGGATTAACGTCAATAAACTAATAGAAGAGGTAAAAACTATAATACCGGAAGGGCCAAAATACTATCCTGATGATTATATTACAGATAAACCTGAAAGATTTATCATTGCAGAACTGATTAGGGAAAAAGCGCTTAAATACCTTAAGCAGGAAGTACCTCACGGAGTAGGTGTCTACATTGATAAAATCGAAGGTAGTGAAGATGATAATGTTATAAATATTGATGCTACGATTATGTGCGAAAAAAAATCACATAAAGGCATTATAATAGGCAAACAAGGATCTATGCTAAAAAAAATAGGAAAAGGATCTAGAAAAGAAATTAATACGCTCTTAGGAAGCAAGACCTATTTAGACTTATGGGTCAAGGTAAAAAAAGACTGGAGAGACGATGATAAAATTCTTAAAGAACTGGGTTATAGAGATTGGTGATATAGTTGATTGTAAAAGACCAGGTTATAATACTAAAAGAAGTTGAATACAAAGATTATCATAAGATTATCCATGGTTTTAGTAGAAATAACGGAAAAATAAGTTTTTTAGCAAGAAATGCAAAAAAACAAAGAAATAAAAATATAAGTATATTAAAAATTTTCTCTCATGTTGATATTGTTTTATATAAAGGAAAAGGCTTACCAATTCTCAATAATTCCGAAATAATCAACAATTTTTATAAGATTAACGATGATTACAATAAATATGTATATGCTTGCTATATAGCTGAGCTCTTAAATAATATAACTATAGAAGAACCTAATGAAAAAATATTTGAAATGACTTTAAAGTTTTTTACTTTAATGGAAAAGTATAAAAATGTAAGCAATATGGTGACAGGTTTTGAATTAAAAATAATCAGTATACTAGGATTTAGACCTCAATTATCTTACTGTGTTTCATGTCATAAAAAATCATATAAAAATTTTAGTATAAATCAAGGTGGACTGATATGTTCAAAATGCCAAAGAGATAATGATTATTTAATAAAAATAAACAATAAAGATATTAATACTTTAAATAAGTTATTAAAATCAAAACTTGAGGATATTCAAGATATGGGTATATCTATACATATAAAAAAATTAGTAAGAAATTATTTGATGTATTATATTGATAAATATGATTTTAAAAGTCTTAATCTACTGGAGGATTTATAATGGATAAAAAAATGGATATTATAGATGAAATAGTTAAAAGAACAGATGCTTCTTACAAAGAAGCGAAAGAAGCATATGAGAAATCCGATGAGGATTTATTAAATGCTATAATATATTTAGAAGAAAAAAAAGGTAAAAAAACTTTAAAAGATGATGATGTTCTTGAAGAATTGAAAAGTCTAGTTAAGGACGTAAATGGAACTAAAATAATTGTAAAAAAAGGTGAAGAAACTGTACTAAACCTACCGGTTACAGCTGGAGCTATAGGACTTGTATTAGCTCCACTATTAAGTATTGGTGGTCTTACAGTAGCTATGCTTTCAAAGTATGAAATTACAATAATATCAAAAGATGGCGAGAAATATAACCTAAATAAAAAATTTGAAGAATCAAAAAAGAAATACAATGACAGTAAATAAATTGACTTTTTGAGCTTTTGATGTTAAATTATTAAGTACAAAATTACTTGATTATAATATTGCGAAAATAAAGAGTATTAGTTAATTCAATATAAAATAGAGAGCCGGGGTTTGGTGGAAAACTGGTTTTGAGAATTGATGAAGGAGCTTTTAGCATTTATGATTTAAAGTGGGTGTTTTTACACCAAATAGGGTGGAACCGCGGAATACAACTTTCGTCCCTATATAGGGAGGGAAGTTTTTTATTTTTTGAAAGGAGATAATCATGGCAAAAAAAGAAAAAGATAAATTAGAAAAATTAGTAGCACTATCAAAAAGTAGAGGTATTATTTTTCCAGGATCTGAAATATATGGAGGATTAGCCAATACTTGGGATTATGGTCCAGTTGGAGTTGAAATAAAAAACAACATAAAAAACTTATGGTGGAAGAAATTTATTCAAGAAAACACTCATAATGTTGGACTGGATTCTTCAATATTAATGAATCCAAAAACTTGGGAAGCTTCAGGACATTTAGACGGCTTTAATGATCCCTTAATGGATTGTAAAAACTGTAAAACAAGATTCAGAGCGGATAATTTAATAGAAGATTATATGAAAAAAAATGATCTTGAGGTAGAAGCGGTTGATGGATGGAGTAATGAAAAACTCACAAAATATATAGAAGAAAAAGAAATATCCTGTCCAAACTGTGGCAGCAAAGACTTTACTGATATAAGAGAGTTTAATTTAATGTTTAAAACTTTTCAAGGTGTAACAGAGGATTCTCAATCAGAAATTTTTCTAAGACCTGAAACAGCACAGGGAATTTTCGTTAACTTTAAAAATATTGCAAGAACTTCAAGAAAAAAAATTCCTTTTGGAATAGGACAGATTGGTAAATCCTTTAGAAATGAAATCACACCAGGTAATTTCATTTTTAGAACAAGAGAATTTGAACAAATGGAGTTAGAATTTTTTTGTGAACCGGGGGAAGATATAAAGTGGTTTAAGCATTGGAAAGAATACTGCATGAATTGGCTATTTGAACTAGATATAAGCAAAGATAACCTAAGGTTTAGAGATCACAAGGAAGACGAATTATCCCATTACAGTAATGCAACAGCAGATATCGAATATAGATTTCCTTTTGGATGGGGAGAATTATGGGGAATAGCTGATAGAACAGATTATGACCTTAAAATGCATCAAGAACATTCGGGACAGGATATGAATTATACTGATCCATACAATGGTAATAAATATATACCTTATTGTATAGAGCCATCCTTAGGTGTAGATAGATTGATGTTGGCTATGTTATTGGATGCTTATAAAGAAGAAGAATTAGAAGATGGAAAAGAAAGAGTAGTTTTACAACTTCATGCTTCAGTGGCTCCCTTCAAAGCGGCTGTATTTCCACTCACGAAAAAATTAAATGAACAAGCTGAAGAAGTATTTCATGACATTTCTAAATATTTTAATATTGATTATGATGATTCTGGTAGTATAGGAAAAAGATACAGAAGACATGATGAAATTGGGACACCATATTGTATAACCTATGACTTTGATTCTTTAGAAGATAAGTGTGTTACAGTTAGAGATAGAGATACAATGGAGCAAAAAAGAATAAAAATAGATGAGTTAAAAAATTACATAGAAAAAAGAATTAAATTATAAATAATTAGGAAGTGATTGAAATAGAATTTTCTGATAGGCAAGAAAAAATCATTGATATTGTAAAGAGCAACGAACCTATAACGGGGGAGAACATAGCAAGCAGATTAAACCTTACAAGAGGAGCTTTAAGACCGGATTTATCTATACTTACAATGCTAAATATTTTAGAAGCTAAACCTAAGATTGGTTATTTTTATAATGGGAATTATAAAAATAACAACAGAAATAAATTAACTGATATAAAGCTTGAAGATATCAAATCACTTCCTGTAGTAGTTACAAGTGATACAACTATATATGATGCATCTGTAACTATGTTTGTAGAAAACGTTGGAACATTGTTTGTTGTAAAAAATAACTTACTCACTGGAATTATATCAAGAAAAGATTTGTTAAAAGCTTCTTTGGGTGGAGGAAAGCCTACAGATATTCCAGTAAGTGTTGTTATGACTAGACTACCTCAAATAATATACTGTTATCCTGATGAAAACTTACTGGATGCAATTAGTAATATTGTAGAATATGAAATAGACTGTATACCTATAGTTGAAAACAATCATGAAGGCTTAAAAGTTGTAGGAAGAGTTTCAAAGACCAACATTATTTCATATATATATGAAATAATAAGATAAAAAGGGAGAAAAAATGAAAAACTTAACGATTTTAGCCGTTTCAGACTCTGTTGGTGAAACAGCTGAACAAATTTCAAAAGCCGTCCTAAAGCAATTTGATATAGAGAATAAAAATATCATTAGATATTCATTTGTAGACGATATCAAAAAAATCAATAGTATTGTTAATGAGGCACAAGAAACTAACTCGGTGATAGTTTTTACAATTGTAACTAATGATTTAAAAACACATTTAATAAAAAAAGCTAAGGAAAACAACGTTATTGCTATTGATGTTATAACTCCTCTTATGAATCCTTTAATAGAGCACTTTGGTCTTAAATCCAAGGAAGAACCCGGCTTATTAAGACAGATGGATGAAAAATATTTCAGAAGAGTTGAAGCTATTGAATTTGCCGTTAAATACGATGATGGAAAAAGCACAAAAGGAATTAAAGAAGCGGATTTAGTATTAATAGGTATATCCAGGACATCTAAAACTCCACTTAGTATGTATTTAGCAAATAAAAATATAAAAGTCGCTAATTTTCCACTCGTTCCGGAAGTAGAACCTCCAGAAGAAATATTTAAAATTGATCATAAAAAAATAGTAGGTTTAACTGCTGAACCGGAGCATTTAAATAAAATTAGAAAAGAAAGATTAAAAGCATTGGGCTTAAAAGATAATGCTAGTTATGCAGATCTTAATAGAATAATAGAAGAATTAGAATATTCAATAAAAATAATGAAAAGAATAGGATGTAAAACAATAGATATATCAAATAAGGCAATAGAAGAAACAGCTGGTATTATATTAAATTGGTATAAGGAAAATAAATATAAATAGAAGGTGAGGATTTGGGAATTAGAGAAGAGTATGAAAAATATGAAGATATAAGACTCTCAAAATATGCTTGTAAATCAATTGACTCCAGAGGCAGAAGAGAATATGAAGTTGAATGTGATATAAGAACAAAATTTCAAAGAGATAGAGATAGGATAATACACTCAAAAGCTTTTAGAAGATTAAAGCACAAAACTCAAGTTTTTCTAGCTCCTGAAGGAGACCATTATAGAACCCGCTTAACTCATACCTTAGAAGTTAGTCAAATTTCAAGAACTATAGCTAGAGCTTTAAGATTAAATGAAGATCTTACCGAAGCTATATCTCTAGGTCATGATTTAGGACATACGCCATTTGGGCATAATGGTGAAAAAATTTTAAATAGCATAACTTCCTCTGGTTTTCAACATAATATTCAAAGTTTAAGAGTAGTTGATATATTGGAAAAACATAAGGATAAACAAGGTCTGAATCTAACATATGAAGTTAGAGATGGGATTCTAAATCACAGAGGTGAAAATAGTCCGGAAACATTAGAAGGAAGAATTGTAAAAATAGCCGACAGAATAGCTTATTTGAATCATGATATTGATGATGCTATTAGAGCAAAAGTGATAAAAAAAGATGATATACCTTCTGATGTAGTTAAAATTTTAGGTTCCGATCATGGAGAGCGTATTAATAATATGATTACAAATATAGTTGTAAATAGTACTGATAAAAATGATATTATGATGAGTGATAAAGTACAATTTGCAACAGATAAATTAAGAAACTTCATGTTTGAGAATATATACTTGAATAAAAAAGCAAAAAGTGAAAACTATAAGGCCGAAAAAATTTTAAAAGATTTATTTGCTTATTATTTAGAAAATACAAATAAAATACCAAAAGACACATTTTTAATAAAAGAAGATAAAGAAATTAGAGTTAAAGATTATATCGCCGGCATGACAGACAGATATGCAATAAAAAAGTTCAAAGATATTTTTGTGCCTTTGCCGTGGGATAAGTAATTTGACATAGATATTTTATTGATATATAATATAACATCAATGTTTGATAGAATGGTGGTAATATGCCATATGCAGTGAGTGATGAAAAATTAGAAGAAATAAAAGACCTTAATGATATTGTAGATGTATTAGGAGAGTTTATTGAACTTAAAAGAGCCGGGACTAATTACAAAGCTTTATGTCCTTTTCACAATGAAAAGACTCCATCTTTTGTAGTATCTCCAGATAAACAAATATATCATTGTTTTGGCTGCGGAGAAGGAGGAGATGTCTTTTCTTTTTTGATGAAATACAACAATTATACTTTTATGGAAGCTGTTGAATATTTAGCAGATAAAGTAGGTATAAAGCTTGAACAGGTTTCAGAAAAAAACTCAGAGAAGAAAGAATTACTATATAAAATAAATAGAGAGGCTGCTATATATTTCTATGGAAATTTAAAAAAAAGCAAAGAAAGTATTAACTACTTAAGAAGAAGAGGAATAGATAGCAAATCTATAAAAAAATTCGGTATAGGATATGCTTTAGATAGTTGGAATGGTTTACTTGATCATTTAAAATCAAAAAACTATAAAGATAAAGATATTGCTGATACCGGATTAGTAATCGAAAGAAATAAAAGTGAAGGATATTACGATAGGTTCAGAAATAGAATTATTTTTCCTATAATAAATACTAAAAAACAGGTTATTGGCTTTGGTGGTAGAGTCCTTGATGATTCTCTTCCAAAATACCTAAATTCCCCGGATTCAGAGATATTTTCAAAGGGAAAATATTTATATAATTTAAATAATTCAATAAAAAATAAAGAAACAAACTACATAATTTTGACAGAAGGTTATATGGATGTTATAAAACTCTCAATAAATGGGTATAATAATACTGTAGCATCTTTAGGGACAGCATTAACAAAACATCAAATCAGACTTTTAAAGAAATATTATGATGTATTTTATATAGCATATGATTCTGATGAATCTGGTAAAAAAGCTGCAATAAAAGCCTTGAATTTATTTAAAAATCAAAATTTAGAGGCAAAAGTAATTGTTTTTCCTAATAATATGGATCCTGATGATTATATTTCTAAGTACGGAAAAAGCAAATTCAGAGAAAGGTTAAATGAGAATCTTGATTACTTTGAATTTTTACATAGTTACTACAGCAGTAAATATGATATCAATACAAATAAAGGTAAAGTAAAGTATATTGAAGAATTTTTTGGAAATATTAATAATGTTTCTAATTCAATAGAAAGAGAATTGATAATAGAAAAAATATCTGAAAAAACTCAAATATCAAAGGAAAATTTACTTAAAGAATTTAGCAAGAAATATTTAAACAAGAAAAAATTTAAAAGCGATTTCAAAAAGAAGAAAAAAGAGGTTAAAGGTATTAATATAGAAAATTACTTTACAACATTAGCTGAAAAAGTATCAAAAAATGAAGAACTATATGAATACACAGTAAACAAGTACAGTGAAACTTTCAAAAAAATATTCGGAAACAACTTTTTTGAGGATTATAATTTTAAACTAACCAAAGATTACAGTTTTGAAAACTCATTAAGTACGGATGAAATTGATTTTATGGTCAATAAAATTTTGATAAAATATCAAGAAAAACAATTGTCAGAGTTAAGACATAAATTAAATAACAACCCCAACAATGAAGAAATACTTACAGAAATAAGTAAAATATATAAGGAAATAAAAATATTAAGACAAGGGGGTATCAATTAGTTAATGGATAAAAAATTTGAAAAAGTAAAAAATAAGTTTATAAAAAAAGGAAAAAAAGAGGGTATAGTTCAATATAAAGCTATAGAAAAAGAGCTTGAAAAACTTGAAGATATTGACCCGGATGCAATTGATGATTTTTATAAAGAGTTAGATGAAAATGATATTGAAATTGGAGGATTACCTGATGATATAGATTTGACATCTGATGACGATGAAGATGATGTTGAAAAAGCAAAAAAAGAATCAGCTTCGGATGAAGCACTTTTAAAAGGTGTTAATGTTAACGACCCTGTAAGAATGTATTTAAAGGAAATAGGAAAAGTCCCACTATTAACTGCCGAAGAAGAAATAGAGTTAGCAAAAAGAATGGAACAAAATGACTTAGAAGCAAAGAGTAAATTAGCTGAAGCTAACTTAAGACTTGTAGTAAGTATAGCTAAAAGATACGTAGGTAGAGGGATGTTATTTTTAGACCTAATTCAAGAAGGAAATCTTGGTCTAATTAAAGCAGTTGAAAAATTTGATTACAGAAAAGGATATAAATTTAGTACATATGCTACATGGTGGATTAGACAGGCTATAACTAGAGCTATAGCTGACCAGGCAAGAACTATAAGAATACCTGTACACATGGTTGAAACAATAAATAAACTAATAAGAGTTAAAAGACAGCTTCTTCAAGAACTTGGAAGGGAAGCAACCCCTGAAGAAATTGCAGATGAAATGGATATAGAACCTGATAAGGTAAGAGAGATACTAAAAATAGCACAAGAGCCTGTTTCATTAGAAACACCTATTGGAGAGGAAGAAGACAGCCATCTTGGAGACTTTATACCTGATGAGGATGTTTTAGCACCATCAGATGCAGCAACTTTTATATTGCTTAAAGAGCAGCTTGTTGATGTTCTTGATACCTTAACAGAGAGAGAACAAAAAGTATTAAGATTAAGATTTGGACTTGATGATGGTAGAGCAAGAACCTTAGAAGAAGTAGGAAAAGAATTTGATGTGACTCGAGAAAGAATTCGTCAGATAGAAGCTAAGGCTCTTAGAAAATTAAGACATCCTAGTAGAAGCAAAAAATTAAAAGATTACTTAGAATAAAGATTCGGTTTCGAATCTTTTTCTTTTAGGAGATTTTTATGAATAGCGAAAGAATGGAAGGTATATTAAAACTTATACCTAAAAGCGAGATAGTTGTAGATATTGGTACTGATCATGCTTATATACCTGAAGCAATAATAAAAAGAAATATTGCTAAAAAAGTAATTGGCACAGAAATAAATCATCAACCCTATTTAAAAGCTAAGGATTACATAGAGAATAAATCATTAGATGAATCTATTGAAATTAGAAAAGGTGATGGATTAAATATAATAAATCCAGAGGAGTTAAAGGTAACTGTAATCGCTGGAATGGGAGGACTGTTAATAAATAAGATAATTAATGAAAATATTTTTAAATTTTCCGAGGGAGACATTTTAATTTTGCAACCGATGAATGCAGTTGACAAGACTAGAATGTTTTTAGATAAAAATAAATTTGAAATAATAGATGAAATTTTATGCAAAGAAGATTATCATTATTATACGGTTTTAAAATCAAGATTTAGCAGAAAACATACTTTTAAAAAAAATAATTTAGACTATATTACTAACGAAATATTATTCAAAAAAAGAGATAAGCATATTGAAGAATATATAAATATAAAAATTAAAAAAAATAATATAATCATAGATAATATAAAGAAAAATAGCTCAAACAAAAGCAAAATAAGAAAATTAGAAAATATTAATAAGAAATTTAAGGAGTTGTTAATAAAATATGAATTTAAGTTATATAGTTAAATTACTGGAAGAACTTTATCCAAAAAATTATTCCGACGACTGGGACAACTCTGGTGGACAGATTATAAATTTTGAAAAAGATATCAAAAATATAGTTGTTTCTTTAGATATAACCGATAAACTAATAGAATTTTCAATAAAAAACAATGCAGACCTAATAATAAGTCATCACCCTATGTTTTTTGGAGGATTGGATAGTATAGATGTAAACACATATAAGGGCAAAATGATAAAAAAAATAATAGATAATGAAATTAATATTTATTCAATGCATACGAATTTCGATATGGCTTCTCAAGGAATGACAAAACTTATAACAAAAAAACTTGGCTACGACTATTTTGATGTTTTGAAAGCCCAAGATGATAAAGGTATTGGATATGGTGGTGTTTTAGATTTAGGAAAAGATTTTGAGAAGAATGATTTAATAAATCTTATAAAAGAAAAATTTGAAATCAAAGACCTTAATTTTTTTTCAACAGGGAAAAAAAATTATAGAAAGCTTTCCTTTTGTGGAGGAAGCGGTGGAGATTTTATTAAAGAAGCGGCGAAGGTATCAGATATTTATGTCACAGGAGATATCAAACATCATGATTATCAAAAAGCCTATGAACTAGGATTGGATATCATAGATATAGGCCATTATAATTCTGAAAGATTTTTTATAGAATATGTTTCAGATATAATAAAAACGAAAAACATTAACATAAATATAGAAACATTTGACAGAAATATTTTTAAGAGTATAATTATATAGGTTAAAATGAGTAAGTTGGACAGTCGCATTTAAAATTAAATGAGGAAAGTCCGAGCTTTATAGAGCAGAGTGCTGGCTAACGGCCAGTGAGGGTGACCTTAAGGATAGTGCAACAGAGATATACCGCCTTTTATAAGGTAAGGGTGGAAAGGTGAGGTAAGAGCTCACCAGCAGTTAGGTGACTAACTGGCTATGTAAACCCCACTCAAAGCAAGACCAAGTAGGGACGTGGAATGGCTGCTCGTCATATCCCGTGGTAGGTCGCATGAACTTTTTGGCAACAAAAAGTCTAGATAGATGACTGTCAAAACAGAACTCGGCTTATAGATTTACTATTTTATAATCGAAAGCATATTGAATATGCTTTCGATTATTTTATTTTAGTGAATAATAATATTTTTTTTCTGTTTAATAAACGGCTAAAATTAAGCAAAAAGTTACACAATAGTAAAATATTAAGCATATGCCAATAATTTCTTATTGAAATTGATAGCAATTATTGTTAAAATATTAATAATGGAGGTGTGTTATGAAAAAAGGAAAAAGAATATCAGATGCAGTTATTAGAAGATTACCAAAATACTATAGGTATTTAGGTGATTTAATAAGTAGTGAAATTAACAGAATTTCTTCTAGCGAATTAAGTAAATTGACCGGCTTTACGGCTTCACAGATAAGACAAGACCTTAATAATTTTGGTGGTTTTGGACAGCAGGGATACGGGTATGATACTAAAAGATTACATCAAGAGATAGGAAAAATATTAGGATTAAATAAAAAATATAAGGTTGTAATAGTAGGAGCTGGAAACATAGGACAAGCAATAGCAAACTATGCAGGATTTTATGAAGAAGGCTTTGAAGTTTTAGCATTGTTTGACAAGAACCCTAAATTAATTGGATTAAAGATTAGAGATATTGAAATAAAGGATATTGACGATTTAGGAGATTTCATAAAAAATAACGAAATACAGTTTGGTGTTATATGTACACCTAAAGAATCAAGTCAAAACATGGCAGATATACTAACGGAAAACGGTATAAAAGCTATCTGGAATTTTGCTCCCTCAGATATAAAAGTTCCAGAAGGAGTATCTATTGAAGATGTAAGGCTTAATGAAAGTTTATACATTCTTACATACTATTTAACAACAAGTAATGGGAATTCAGAAGAATAATTTTATTAAATGGTATTATAATTAATTTTAAGAGAGGCTTTCAATAGAAAGTCTTTTTTATTAATTTATGGAGATGATGAAGTGAAAGTTAGCTTTTATAAAAACAAGGTGGAAATTAGAGAATTATCCGAAGAATTTGAACCAAAGCATATATTTGAGTGTGGCCAATGCTTTAGATGGAACAGAGAAGAAGATGGAAGCTACACGGGAGTAGTTCAGAATAAGGTTTTAAATGTAAAAAAATCAGGTGATTTGATTATTTTAAACAATACCAACAAAAAAGATTTTGAGAGTATTTGGATTGATTATTTTGATTTAAATAGAAATTATTCAAAAATAAAAACAAGACTATCTGATAGCAATTTAAAAAATATAGTAGAGTTTGGAAAAGGAATTAGAATACTAAATCAAGATGAATGGGAAACACTGGTTTCTTTTATAATCTCTGCTAATAATAGAATTTTAATGATTAAAAGAGTTATTTATAACTTATCTAAAAATCACGGGCATTTTATTGGGCATTATAGAGGAAAAGAATATTACAGTTTTCCGACAGCAGATAAAATTAATCAACTAAGTGAGAAGGATCTTCGACTTATGAAAACTGGATTTAGAGCTAAGTATATCAAAGACGCGGCTGAAAGAGTCTCAAAGGATAAAGAGTGGTTGTACAATTTGAAAGATATGTCATATGATCAAGCTCTAGAAGAAATAAAAAAAATAAAAGGAGTTGGAGATAAAGTAGGAAACTGCATACTTCTATTTTCCATGAAAAAACATGAGGCTTTCCCAGTAGATATTTGGATGAAAAGAATTATGGAACAGGTGTATAATATAAATGGTAAACCAGAAGAAATTAGAAAAAAATCAGAAACTATTTTTGGTCAGTATTCAGGATTTGCACAGCAGTATCTTTTTTACTATGCTTCACAGGGGAAATTAAAGGAATAACACCGTAATTAGCCGTATATAAGAGATATATAAAGATAAATAGAGATATTTAAACATATATAGCTCTAATCAACTATAGTTGCGGTTGATTCATAGGTAATATTAAAGTATTATATAAATTGTAAGCTTTAGCACTCAAATTATATGAGTGCTAACAAAATGAATAAAAAAGGACTAAGGAGGTATAATAATATGAATATTAAACCATTAGGAGACAGAGTTTTAATAAAGGCTGTAGAAGCTGAAGAAACAACAAAAAGCGGAATAGTTTTACCCGGAACAGCAAAAGAAAAGCCACAAATGGCTAAAGTAATTGCAGTTGGCTCAGGTATCTTAAATGATGATAAGAAAAAAAATGAAATAAAAAAAGGTGACAAAGTTATTTAT
Organism: uncultured Clostridia bacterium; assembly: GCA_964574015.1. Lineage (GTDB taxonomy): Bacteria > Bacillota > Clostridia > Tissierellales > Dethiosulfatibacteraceae > UBA8670. The sequence goes on from CAZNLP010000001.1 coordinate 25,802, forward strand.
GCAAAATATGCAGGAAATGAAGTTAAATTGGACGGAGAAGAGTACACAATACTAAAGTTAACAGAAATTTTAGCAGTAGTAGAATAATAAAGAGAGGTGTAAATTATGTCAAAAAAAATACAATTTGGTAGTAATTCAAGAAAAAGTTTAGAAGCGGGAGTTAACAAATTAGCAGATACAGTGAAAGTAACATTGGGACCTAAAGGTAGAAATGTTGTTTTAGAAAAATCTTTTGGTTCTCCTTTAATAACTAATGATGGAGTAACAATAGCTAGAGAGATAGACCTTAAAGACAAGTATGAAAATTTAGGTGCTCAGCTTGTAAAAGAGGTTGCGACAAAAACTAACGATGTAGCAGGAGATGGAACTACAACAGCTACAATCTTAGCTCAAGCAATAATCAGAGAAGGCATTAAAAATGTAACAGCTGGTGCGAATCCAATGATGCTGAAAAGAGGAATTCAAGAAGCAGTAAAAGTTGCTACAGAAGAATTACAAAAAGCATCTAAAACTATTGAAACTTCAGAAGATATTGAACAAGTTGCTTCTATATCAGCAACGGATTCAGAAATTGGAAAACTTATAGCACAAGCTATGGATAAAGTTGGAAAAGACGGGGTTATAACTGTTGAAGAATCAAGAAGTATGGAAACAGAATTAGATGTAGTTGAAGGTATGCAGTTCGATAGAGGATATTTATCACCATATATGGTAACTGATACAGATAAAATGGAAGCTAACTTAGAAGATCCGTATATATTAATTACTGATAAAAAAATTACTTCCATTCAAAATATCTTACCTCTTCTTGAAAAAATAGTAGAACAAGGAAAACAATTTATGATTATTGCAGAAGATATAGAAGGAGAAGCATTAGCAACACTTGTAGTAAATAAACTTAGAGGTACATTTAATTGTGTTGCTGTAAAGGCTCCAGGATTTGGAGATAGAAGAAAAGAAATGCTTAGAGATATAGCTATTTTGACTGGAGGAACTGTAATTAGTGAAGAGTTAGGATATGACTTAAAAGAAACTACAATAGATATGTTAGGTCAGGCTAAATCTGTTAAAGTTGATAAAGAAAACACTACTATCGTTGATGGATATGGACAGGAAGCTGCAATAGAAGAAAGAATAAGTCAACTAAAAACTCAAGTGGAAGATACAACATCTGAATTTGATAAAGAGAAATTACAGGAAAGATTAGCGAAATTAACAGGTGGAGTTGCAGTAATAAATGTTGGTGCAGCAACAGAAACAGAAATGAAAGAGAAAAAATTAAGAATAGAGGATGCTCTTAATGCTACTAGAGCTGCTATAGAAGAAGGAATTGTACCAGGAGGAGGAGTAGCTCTTCTTAATACAGTTAAAGCTGTAGTAGAAAAAGCAGAATCACTATTTAATGATGAAAAAACAGGTGCTTTAATAGTGAAAAGAGCTTTAGAAGAACCTGTAAGACAAATTGCTACAAATGCAGGGCTTGAAGGTTCTGTAATAGTTGAAAAAGTTAAGGAACATGAAAAAGGATTTGGATTTGATGTTCTTACAGAAAAATTTGTTGATATGATTAAAGTAGGAATAGTTGATCCGACTAAAGTAACCAGATCAGCTCTTCAAAATGCTGCATCAGTAGCAGCAATGGTTCTAACAACTGAAGCTTCAGTTGTTGATGATGATGAAGATGATGACGATGGAGATGCTATGGGTGGCGGAATGCCAGGTGGAATGCCAGGCGGAATGCCGGGAATGATGTAATTAAATAAATAAAACACTGAATCTGCATAATCTTTATGATTATGCAGATTTTTTATATTTTAGTTATGAAAGATTATAAATTGTTAACTAATTTAAATTTTACAACTCTATAGGTTGTGTTATAATGATATAGTAAAAAAATTGATAGAGTAAGGAATAGTTATGTATAAATACTTAGATAATATAAATTCACCAAAAGACTTAAAAAAATTAAATATAAATGAATTGGGAGTATTATGTGATGAGATCAGAGAATTTCTTATAAAAACGATATCTCAGACAGGAGGTCATTTAGCTTCAAATTTAGGTATTGTCGAGCTAACAGTAGCTTTGCATTATGTATATGATTCACCTTTTGATAAAATGATATGGGATGTAGGTCACCAATCTTATGTACATAAGATTTTAACAGGCAGGAAAGATTCAATAAAAACAATTAGACAAACTGATGGGTTAAGTGGTTTTATTAAAAGGTCTGAAAGTCCTCACGATATATTTGAGGCAGGACATAGTAGTACTTCGATTTCTGCAGCACTTGGTATTGCACGAGCTAGAGATTTAGCTGGAGAAGATTATAATGTTGCTGCTATAATAGGAGATGGCGCTTTAACAGGTGGTATGGCTTTAGAAGCTTTAAATGACGGTGGGAGAAGAAAGAACAAGATGTTAGTTGTATTGAATGATAATGAGATGTCTATTTCTAAAAATGTAGGTGGAATTTCTACTAATCTCAGTAAAATAAGAACCATGAAATCATACTACTCTGCAAAAGATAAAATTGAATTAATAATAAGCAAAATACCTTATATTGGAAATAAGTTAGTAAGATTAATTAGAAAATTAAAAGAAGGTTTAAAAACAGTTGTTGTTAACGGAGGAATGTTTTTTGAAGAAATAGGATATAGGTATATAGGTCCTGTGGATGGACATGATGTAGAGAGTGTTATAGAAGTTCTAAGGAAGGTTAAGGATGTTGAACACCCAGTCCTACTCCATGTACATACTGTTAAGGGAAAAGGATATATAAAGGCCGAAGAAAAACCGGACTTATACCATGGTGTTGGTAATTTTGATATAAGTAAAGGGCAAATAATTAGTAAAAACAAAAAATCTTTTTCGTCAGTTTTCGGAGATAAATTAAATTATTTAGCTCAAGATAATAAAAAAATAGTAGCAATTACAGCTGCAATGAAAGATGGTACTGGATTAAATAAATTTGCAGATAATTATCCAGAAAGATTTTTTGATGTAGGAATAGCAGAACAACACGCAGTAGCGTTAGCAGCTGGTATGGCTGCAAATAATTTAATTCCGGTATTTGCCGTATATTCTACATTTTTGCAAAGAGCATATGATCAAGTAATTCATGATATAGCAATGCAAAATTTACATGTAGTCTTAGGTGTTGATAGAGCAGGAATAGTCGGAAGTGATGGAGAAACTCATCAGGGAGTTTTTGATACATCTTTTTTAACAAATATTCCTAACTTCACAGTTTTTACTCCCGGAGACTATATAGAGTTGGAAAAATTGCTGGAGTACAGTATAAAAGATATGAATAGCCCAGTTGCTATAAGATATCCAAGAGGTAGTGTGGAGTTTGCTTTAGATATAAAAAGCAAAGATTTTAATCCTTTTAAGTCTGAAACTATCAAAGAAGGGAAGGATATTACCATAGTAACTCATGGAAGAATGATCCAAGAAGCACTAAAAGCAGTAAACAGACTTGCCAAAGAAGGTATTTCTTGTGAATTGATTTATATGAGATCAATTAAACCTATTGATTTTAAAAATATTGGAAAATCTATTGAAAAAACTAAAAAATTGTTGGTAATAGATGAGAGTTTAGAGGAAACAAGCATAAAAGATAAATTAATTTCTAAAATTTTAAACAACTATAAAGACATTAAAACTGACTATTTAACTTTACCTAATAAATTTATAGAACATGGACAAGTTGAAGATATTTTAAGAAGGTATAATTTATCCGAAAATGGTATATACAATAAAGTAAAAAATTTAATAAATAAAAAATAAAATCTCAAGCGAGATTTTATTTTTTATTTGAATCTGTTATTTTGTTCCAAAAAGTCTATCTCCAGCATCTCCTAATCCTGGAACTATATAACTTTTTTCATTTAGTCCTTCATCTATGGAAATCGTAAAAATTTCTACGTCGGGATGGTTAGATAAAACCTCATTAATACCAATTTCAGTAGAAACAAGCACCATAGCTTTTATGTTAACAGCACCTCTTTTTTTCAACATAGTTATAGCATCTCTTAAAGATCCCCCTGTAGCCAACATAGGGTCTGTAACTATTACTAATCTTTCTGAGATATCAGAAGGTAATTTACAGTAGTATTCTACCGGCTGAATTGTTTCCTCGTCTCTATAAATCCCAATATGTCCAACCTTTGCAGTAGGTAATAAGTTGAGCATTCCTTCAACCATGCCCATTCCAGCTCTCATAATAGGAACAATAGCAACATCTAAACCGCTAAGTGCTTTACCGGTTGTTTTACAAATAGGAGTTTCTACCACTTTATCTTCCAAAGGAAGACGTCTGGTCACTTCGTAGGCCATCAACATTGAAACTTCATTAACTAGATGACGAAAATCTTTAGGTGAAGTGTCTTTATCTCTCAGTAGTGTAAGTTTATGTTGGATAAGTGGATGTACAATTAAATTTACTTTTTCATTCATTATTAGCTCCTTTCAACTTTTCTATATATTATTATTATATAATAAACATTATATGTCAATTGTATGTTTACATTTAATTTTTTAGATTATATAATTTAGGTGGTGATAATAATGAGTAATATTGGATTAGATATAGTAAAAATAGAAAGAATAAACAAATTAAAAAAGAATAAAAAATTTATTGAAAAGATTTTCAACGAATATGAAATAAACTATATTGAGAAAAAGAAGTATAGTTCACAAACTATATCCGGTTTATTTGCATGTAAAGAAGCAGTCAGTAAAGCTTTAGGAACAGGAATAGGAAAAACTAAATGGAAGGATATTAAGATATTACATGATAATATGGGAAAACCATACTGTTTAGTTAATAAAAAGGATAAGGATATATTTTTTAATATTTCAATATCCCATGAAAAAGAATATGCTGTTGCTGTAGCACTAGAAAATAATAATAAATATTTTATTAAAGAAAAATTAGTGCCTCCTTTTTATCTAAAAAAAAGAGAAGCCAAAAGTCATAAAGGAACTTATGGTAGAGTAGGAGTTATTGGAGGTAGATACGGTATGTCAGGGTCAGTATATCTTACTGGTACGGCATCATTAAAAATGGGTTCTGGATTAGTGTATACCCTTGTACCAAGTAGCATAGCGGATATATTGTCGATAAAATTTGATGAAATTATTGTAGAGTCAATTATAAATAGTGATGATAGTTTTAGCAATAATAGTTATGAAAATATAGCAGCTAAAATAAACAAATATGATGTACTTGCATTAGGTCCTGGATTAGGATGGGATAAAGGGAAAATAGAACTTGTTCATAAGATAATAAAAAATTCAAATAAAAAATTGGTTATTGATGCAGATGGGTTAAATTGTGTCTCAGAAGATATTAGTATATTAAATAAAAAAAAGAACAAGATGGTATTAACACCTCATATTGGAGAAATGGCGAGACTTACAGGAAAAACTAAAGATTACATATTAGATAATAGTGTACAAGTTTCAAAAGTTTTTGCTGAGAAATATAACGTGATTTTAATATTAAAAAAGAATGAAACTATTGTAGCATCACCAGAGGGACAGGTATATATTAATAAAAGCGGAAATCCTGGAATGGCAACAGCAGGAAGTGGAGATGTTTTGACAGGAATAATAACGTCTCTTATCGGACAGGGATATGATGAGTTTGAATCTTCAAGATTAGGTGTATTCATTCACGGATTAGCAGGAGATATGGCTTCATTAAAATATGGAGAATACTCGATGACAGCAAAAGATATTATAGAGTTCTTACCCGAGGCATCTAAACAGTGTACAGAATAAAAAAAAGCACATTGATAGTGCTTTTTAATAATCAAGGACTTCATATACTCCAACTACCATAAAAATTGCATAATTATCTACGTATACTCCTCTTCCATCACTTCTAGGTATAATTAATTGATGATTGCGTGGTATAGATTGATTTGCTTTTATGTCGACTCCAGCTGTAACATCTGATAAACCACCTTGGTCTGAAGTTATAGCATAAGCTGTTCCTGCCCTTAATATAATTTCAGAACCAGCCTCTAAAATTATTTTTTGGTTTGCATTTAATTCGACTATTTCAAGATTGCTTGAAGAAACCTTTAAACTATTGATAGAACTATTTAGTTTATCAATCAATTCTGATTGTTCATTAATTTTCGTCTCTAATTCTTCTATAATGATTGCCTGGGTACTTGTAGTTTCCTCAAAGCTAGTATTAAATTCATCTAATCTATAATCAAGATAACTTAAAGTTATCAAAGGATCATCATTATTAGTAGAATCTGAAGAAAATCCAATAATCGGATACAAAATTATTGTAGATAGAATTAAAATTATAATAATTTTATTTTTCAAAATCTCACTCCTTTAAATTAATATTGTTACTATTTTAAAATATAAATTAATAATTATCAATGAAAATATTATAGAATTTTGATTAATATCATGATAACATATAATTTGGTATATTTAATATCAAAAAGGAGCCTATTATGAATGTGAAGAAAATTATAATTATCATTTTATTATTGAGTTTAATTTTTACATTTAAACCATTAATCGAAAGATACAATATAGAAGATGAATATAAAAATATAGAAATGGTTTTAGATTATGAAGAAGTTAATAAACTTGCTGAGTTTTCTGAAGAAACTACTTTGTCATGGTTAAATTACTTTCAAAGTAATAAAGCTACAAAAGTAAGTATACAGGAAGAATCCTTAGATAGTTTAATTAAATCTGGAAAAGATTTGGATGCTCGATTAGTGTATAATGTATCAAGAGATTTTAATACAATGAAAGATCTGCCGGAAGAAATCGTTAAGGATATTGACAGTAAGAGTATTGGTCAATACGACATGCTAATTAGCTTATATAACGATGAAATATTTGACTTTGTGTTAAATGGACTTAAAGAAAGATATGATAATAATTTTTATAAAACATACAACAATAATGATAATAAATACATAATCCTTAAAGGTAGTGTCAAAGAATTGCTTCTAAAAGAAACCGAAAAATACTTAGATTACACTGGAGAACCTTATATAGAAAACCAGGATTATTACAGTTCTAAAATTCGTTATATAGGAATCGGATATGATGAAATGAAAATATCTAAGGTTCATGAAAGCGGTATGGATTTATTATTAAGACCTATAAACTATATGCCATACTCAGAAGGTCTTGCGAAAAATTATATAGATAAAGCAAAGGAGTATAATGTTTCTGAAGACTTTATTATATTTCAAGGAAAATCTATCTTAGGATATCCTGATGGATACCAAATTTTAATGGATTATATCCAAAAAAAAGAAATACTACCAGTATTAATAGAAACTGCAGTACAAAGAAGTCATATTGAACAGGATGGAATTAATAATTTGATATACGACTTAGATTTCAACGGAGTAAGAGGTTTTTCTATATGGGATTATATTAGAGAGAGATATGGTGAATATAGTTATAGTGGACCGGAAGAAATAGAAAATTCTATTTATAGAGCTGTAACAGAGAGAAATGTTAGATTGATATATTTCAAACCATATATGACAGAAAAAAATGTTTATCTTACAGATAAAGATGAATATGATGAATCTTTTGAAAGATTGTATTCAAGACTTAATGAACATGACATTAAAGTTAATAATGTTAAAGAAATAGAAAAAAACAACCTTTCAATCATCATTCTGTTCATAATGTTTATAAATGTAATAATTATAGGATTATACTTGTTAAAGAACAATTTTAAAATTCCAGACAGGTACAATTTAATTTTAGGCTTACTTGGTTTAGTTATGTCGGGATTACTATTAATTTATAGTAAATCAATAGCTGAAAAAATATTTTCTTTAGGTGCTTCAATAGTTTATGCAGGATTTGGTATTAATTATATGCTTTTAAAATTAAAAGAAGCTGAAGGCTTAAAAGGAAAAACTCTGATTATTCACAGTATGAAAACTTTAACGATAGTTTTTGTAGTTTCAATAATAGGAGGATTAATAACAGCCTCATATTTAAGTCAAACTAAATATATTTTAGAAGTAGATATATTTAGAGGAGTTAAGTTGAGTCAACTCGTACCAATACTTGTTTTCATAATTTTTTATATCCAAAAATTGTTAAATAGAGAAAATAACTTACAAATCTACAAAGAAATATTAAACAACAACATTAAAATATATTATGGAATTATTTTACTTATAATTGGAGGGATTGGGTTTTATTATATAGCAAGAACTGGTCATGAAACAGATATCGAGCCATTACAAATAGAAATGATATTTAGGAATTTTTTAGAAAGCAATTTATTGGCTAGACCAAGAACTAAAGAATTTATGTTTGCAGCACCATCTCTTGCAGCAGCATTATTTTTTAAAAGTCGAAAAAATGAAATTCTTACCTTTATTTTTTCTTTAGGGGCTGTAACAGGCATAACTTCATTTATAAATACATTTACGCATTTAAGAACACCTTTATATCTATCAATATTAAGAAGCATATACTCTATCGGATTTAGTTTGATAATAGCCCTTATTATTGTAGGAGTACTCTTACTATTTGAAAGATTATTAACATTTCTAAAGGAGAAGGCATATGTGTAAAATTCTACTTGCAGGTTATTACGGATTCAACAATATTGGGGATGAAGCTATATTAGAAATGTTTCTTAAAATTTTAGAAAAAAAAGTAGATAAAAAAAATATAAGAATATTGACAGCAGATCCAGATAAAACTGAAAAAAAGTTTAATATAAAAGGTATAGATAGATATAGTTTTGTAAAAGTTAATAAGGCTATTAAAGAAGCAGATGTAGTTTTAGTTGGAGGGGGAAGTCTGCTCCAAGATGTTACAAGTAAAAAAAGCATATACTATTATCTCTACATTATATATATTTCGAAATTATTAAATAAAAAAATAGCTTTACTTAGTCAAGGGATAGGACCTATAAATGGAAAAATTAATAAGATTGTAGCATCAAAAGTACTAAAAAAAGTAGATTACATATCTGTTAGAGATAAAAATTCACTAGAAGAGTTAAGAAAAATAGGGTTAGATAAAAAAGACATTATGCTTGCAGCAGATCCTGTTATTAATTATAAGTCTAATTTTAAATCAAAAAATAAAAATAGGATAAACATAGGTTTTTCACTGAGAGAATGGCAGGAAAGCAATATTATAAACTTAATAAATAGATTAATATCTTCTTTCGATGAAAAAAAATATGAATTTACATTTATTCCTTTCCACTATGATGAAGATGTAAGAATATTAGAAAATGTAAACTGTAATGGAAGAAACTGTAATATTATACGAGATAGAAAGAGAATTGATGAAGTATATGAAATTATTTCTAACTTAGATCTTATGGTAGGGGTAAGATTACACTCCTTAATTTTTGCTGCTGCAGCTAAAATACCAGTAATTGGTATATCATATGATCCTAAAGTAGAAAATTTTCTAAAAAGTATAGGAGAAAAAAACATTTTTCATATTAATGATATTAACGAAAAAGAACTTTACAACGAAATCATACATAAATTAGAAAGTAAAAATTTAGATATTTTAAAAATTGAAGAACTTAAAGTAACGGAAAAAAATAATATTAATATAATTGATGAATTAATTAAAGGGTGTAGTAATGGATAAATTATCGATTTTGGGAGTTAAGGTAAATAAACTCAGTTTTAAAGAAGTAGTAATGGAATTAGAAAAAAGCATAGAAAAAAGTAAAAAAATAAAAGTTTTTACTCCAAATACTGAAATTGTAATGCTATGTCAAAAGGATACAGAGTTGAAAAAAATTATAAATTCTGGAGACATAGTAACTCCAGACGGTATCGGGTTACTATATGCAGCTAAAATAAAAGGGTTTAATTTAAAAGAAAGAGTAACAGGATATGACATTTCATTAAGTTTATTAGAGATGTCAAAGAAAAAAGATATAAATATTTTTTTGTTAGGCGGAAAAAAAGGAGTAGCAAAAAATGCAAAAGAAAAATTGAATAATGAAGGATATAAAAATGTTATTGGGGAGCATCACGGTTATTTTTTTAATGAAGAAAGATATGAAGAAATTGAAAATAAAATTATAAAAGAAATAAACAATCTCAATACAAAAATACTTTTTGTTGGATTTGGATCTCCTAAGCAAGAAAAATGGATAAATAAAAATATAAGTAAATTAAATTGCAATATAATAATAGGAAATGGTGGTACCATTGATGTTTTATCGGGAGAGGTTAAAAGATCTCCAAAGATATATCAGAGATTAGGACTCGAATGGTTGTATAGACTTGTTAAGAACCCAAAAAGAATAAAAAGGCAAATATCTATACCGAAATTTCTGATAAAAGTTATTTTAGATAAAAATAGTGTGAAAAATTCATAAAAAACTATTTAAAAAAATCCTGAAACACTGTAAAATAAAAGTAAGTAATAAAAGAAGGTATAAGGAGAACAGATGATTGAATTCAGAGACGTGTCAAAAATATATAAGAATAAATTCACAGCAGTTGAAAATATAAATTTAAAAATAGAAGAGGGGAGTTTTTCTTTTATAGTAGGAAAAAGTGGAGCAGGGAAAACTACATTAATAAAATTATTAATAAAAGAAGTTGAACCAACTAACGGAATAATAATATTTAATAAAGAAGATATAACAACTCTCAATAATAGATTAATACCTATACACAGAAGAAAAATAGGAGTGATATTCCAGGATTTTAGACTTTTAGAAAACAAAACAGTATACGAAAACATTGCTTTTGCAATGGAAGTTGTAGGACATAATTCAAGAACTATTAGAAGAGAAATACCTACCGTACTTAGTATGGTAGGCTTAAGTGATAAGGCAAATAATTACCCTAATGAATTGGCGGGTGGAGAACAGCAAAGAATAGCAATAGCAAGGGCAGTAGCAAATAAACCTAAGGTAATAATTGCTGATGAACCTACAGGAAATTTAGACCCAGAAACATCTTTTGAAATCATGAAAATATTTAAAGAAATTAATAAAAGAGGTACCACCCTTATAATGGCTACTCACGATAGAGATATTGTAGATATTATGAAGAAAAGAGTAATTGAGCTTAAAAACGGAAAAATAATTAGGGACACAAAAGAGGGAGAGTACTACAATGTTTTCTAAGATAATCAAAAACACATTTAAACAAGGATTTCAAGGGATATTAAGAAATCGTACAATGAGTTTAGCCTCAATAGGATCTGTAGCAGCTGTACTAATTATATTAGGAATGATTTTACTTTTAATATTAAATATAAATGCATTAACTTTAAATGCTCAAGAGAAATTTGATCAAATATACATCTATCTTGAAGACGATATGACTGGTGAACAAATTGAGGATATAGGCAACAACATAAAAGAATTCGATGGTGTTCTATCGGTTATTTATCAATCAAAAGAATATGCTTTGAATAAGATGAAGGAAGATTGGGGAGAGGATGGAGATTTACTGGAAGGATTTACTAGGAATCCACTACCTAATACCTATGTAGTTCAACTAGAAGATGTTAGTTATTCAGAAGATACTTTATCAAAAGTTAACAATCTTAATGGAATAGAAGAAATTAAATACTATAAAGAAGCTGTTGATATGCTTATAAATACTTCAAGTTATGTACAGCTAATAGGAACAGTTTTAATAATTATACTGTTATTAATAAGTGTTTTTATAATTCAAAACACTATAAAAATAACAGTTGCTTCAAGAAGAACAGAAATTAAACTTATGCAGTATATAGGAGCATCAAATGGATATGTTAGAGGACCTTTTATATTTGAGGGCTTGCTTTTAGGCTTGTTAGGCTCTATAATAGCTACAATAGTAGTATTAAATAGTTATGATTATTTAGTAGGATATGGAAATCAAAAATTAGCACCATTACTATCCTTTCAATTTATTCCTGCAACAACTATATCTTCAGATATTTTAATTATTTTTGTAACTATAGGAATAGGAATAGGAGTTTTAGGCAGCATAGTTTCTTTAAAAAAATTCTTGAATGCTTAGGAGGTAAAAATGAAAAAATTAAAAATAGCATTAGTTATAATAGTTATTATATCAATTTTTACAGTATCAGCAGGAGCTTCTAAAATAGACGAATTAAAAAATAGTCTAGAAGAAACTAAGCAGCAGCGAGAAAGCATATTAAATAAACTTAATAAAGAGAAACAGGAAAAGAACTCTGTGGCTAGTGAGATTAATAGACTTGATAGCGAAATTAGAAATATAAATGCAGAGATAAATGAACTTAGCTCAAATATTGAAAACATGAACAGCAATATTAAGGAATGTGAGAATAATATTACTCAACTTGAGGATGAGATTAATTTAAAAACTGAACTTTTAGAAAAAAGAGTAAGAGTAATGTATAAAAAAGGTGGCTCATTAGGCTATGTTGAGGTTTTGTTTGATGCTGAAGATTTAGGTGATTTTTTAACAAGATTAGATATGATTCAAAAAATTGTAGATAATGATGTTGAACTATTAAGTGGATTAGAAGCTGAAAACAATGAACTTAACATGTTAAAAGCCGAGCTTGAAAATGAAAAATCTCAACTTGCAAATGCTTTAAATGATGTTGAAGTTAAAAAGGAAGAAATTGTAGTTGTGAGTAGAAGTAAAGAAGATTACATGAGAAGTTTAGAGCAAAACATAGAAGAGTTAAAAGCTCAGGAAGATAGATTGCTGGCAGATTCAAAAAGATTAGAAGACGAAATACATAAAACACAATTGGAAATTGAATATGCCGGAGGAGTAATGGCTTGGCCTTCTCCTGGTTACTATAGAGTGACCTCTCCATATGGTATGAGACTTCATCCTATATATGGATATTCAAAAATGCATACAGGTGTTGACGTTGGAGTAGCTATGAACCAAAATATTGTTGCATCGAATGATGGGGTTGTACAATATGCAGGATGGTATGGAGCATATGGAAATATTGTTATAGTTGACCATGGTGGAGGGATATCCACATTATATGCTCATAACACAAGTGTTTTGGTTTCAAAGGGACAAAATGTTTCAAAGGGACAGGTTATTTCTAAATCCGGTACAACAGGTCTTTCTACAGGACCACACTTGCATTTTGAAGTAAGAATAAATGGAGTTCATACTAACCCTATGGAATACATAAAATAGTAATTGACAAATATTTATAATCTGATATACTATAATAGTTAATAAAGTAGAAGTATCCGCTTCTCACCTTGCAACAAGAGTTAGTAAGGTTAATATTTACTACATTTATAAAGATAAGTGTAGTATACCTTGAAGATGGCGGATATTGCTGTCTTTTTTTATTACATTAGGAGGTGTAATTATTAAAGAACTTAAAATCAATGAAGAGATTCGTGATAAAAAAGTAAGGGTAATAGACCAAGAAGGAAACCAATTAGGAATATTACCTATTGAAGAAGCCCAAAAATTAGCAATAGAAAAAGGTTTGGATTTGGCAGAAGTAGCACCAAATGGAAAGCCACCTGTTTGTAGAATCATGGACTATGGTAAATATAAGTACGATCAACAGAAAAAAGAAAAAGAAGCTAAAAAGAAGCAACAGGTAATAAAAGTAAAGGAAATAAGACTTTCTCCAAAAATTGAAGACCATGACTTAGGATATAAAGCTAAACACGCAATAGAATTTTTGCAAAATGGAGATAGAGTTAAAGTTTCTGTAAGATTTAGAGGTAGAGAAATGGGTCATACAGAAATGGGTAGAGAAGTGCTAGAAAAATTTGCTAAAGAAACTGAAGAGTATTCAATCATTGATAAAAGACCTAAAATGGAAGGCAGACAAATGATTATGTTTTTGAACCCAAAAACAGATAATTAGAAGGAGGACTAAAAATGCCAAAATTGAAAACAAAAAGATCAGCAGCAAAGAGATTCAAAAAAACTGCAACTGGAAAAATAAAAAGATCAAAAGCATATAAAGGACATAATACAGGTAAAAAAGCTCCAAAGAGAGTAAGAAACTTGAGAAAAAGCACATTGGTATCTGAGGGAGACCAAAAAAGAGTTGAAAAATTAATACCATACAAATAGTGAGGAGAATTAAAAATGGCTAGAGTAAAAAAAGCTTTAAATGCAAAAAAGAACCATAAGAAAATATTAAAATTAGCAAAAGGATACTATGGAGCAAAAAGTAAACAATTTAAAACTGCAAACCAAGCGGTAATGAAATCCTTATCCTATGCGTATACTGGAAGAAAATTAAGAAAAAGAGAACTAAGAAAATTATGGATAACTAGAATTAATGCAGCTGCAAGAATTCACGGAATGTCATACAGTAGATTTATAAATGCTTTAAAGCAAAATAATATTGAAATAAATAGAAAAATGCTATCAGAAATGGCTGTAAATGATCCAGATGGATTCAAAAATTTAATTGAATCAGTGAAATAATTCGAGACTGTCATTGACAGTCTTTTTTCTTTTAAATTAAATAATATAATGCTATAATAATGAGTGAACATTTAGGAGGACTTTATGAAAAATCCGAATAAAAATTATGATAGCCTAAAATTAAACCCTTCCCACTTTCTTATATTATGGTTTGGAATCACTATATTAACAGGAGCTACACTTTTAAATCTACCTTTTGCATCAGTTGATGGAAATAGCATAGGTTTTATAGATGCTCTTTTTACATCAGCTTCTGCAGTATGTGTGACAGGATTAATAGTAGTTAATACAGCAGCTCACTGGACTTTGTTTGGCAAGATAGTAATACTAATATTAATACAAATTGGTGGATTAGGAATTATGACTATGGCTACTTTGATAGCTTTTCTTTTAGGAAAAAGAATTACTCTAAAGGATAGACTTTTAATAAGAGAAGAATTAAATGTTACTACCTTACAGGGTATAGTATTATTAACAAAGAGAGTTTTAATCATGACCATAGGAATAGAAGCTGTAGGAGCCATATTTCTATCCTTAACATTCACAAAAGAGCTGGGTATGATTAAAGGTATATGGTTTTCTATTTTTCATGCAATATCGGCATTTTGCAATGCTGGGTTTGATATAACCGGAAATAGTTTAGTTGATTACACAGGTGATGTGGTAGTAAGTGTAACAGTCATGATGCTTATAATTTTAGGTGGTATTGGTTTTTATGTTTTTATGGAAGTTTTAAGAGAAAGAAGATTTAGATATTTTTCTTTACATACAAAATTAGTATTGATAATAACGTTTATATTAATAGTATCAGGAGCTTTACTAGTTTTAATCATGGAATACAACAATCCTCAAACCTTGGGAGCACTAAATATTAAGGATAAAATTATGGCATCCTTTTTTCAATCTGTTACCCCAAGGACAGCAGGTTTTAATACTATAGATACAGCTGGATTAGGATATGGTACTTCTTTGTTAATTATAATATTTATGTTTGTAGGAGGTTCTCCAGGGTCAACAGCGGGAGGAATTAAAACTACAACAACAGGAATAATAATTATATCAACATATAGATTGATTATGGGTTACGAAGATATTGAAGTTTTGAAGAAAAGAATAGATGCTAAAACAACAGTAAGAGCATTATCTGTTGCAACAATATCAATACTTTTAGTATCTTTAATAACAATTATTTTATCAATAACTGAGATAAATACGGGATTTGCTTTTCACGATATCTTGTTTGAAGTAACATCTGCCTTTGGAACTGTAGGATTGAGTAGAGGACTAACTCCTAACCTGTCTAATATAGGAAGAATACTAATAACCTTCACAATGTTTATAGGAAGAATAGGACCGTTGACAATTGCCTTTGCAATAGCTCAAGGACAGGATAGAAACAAAGGAAATTATAGATATCCAATAGGAAAAATACTCGTAGGATAAGGAGGAAATATGAAACAATTTGTTGTTATAGGATGCGGAAGATTTGGATCAAGTGTTGCTAAAACATTATCAAAATTAGGATATGATGTGTTAGCAATAGATAAGGACCCAGATAAGGTTCAGGAAATATCCGAATATGTTACACATTCAGTACAGGCTGATGCAGTCGATGAAAATGCTTTAAAAACTTTAGGAATCAGAAATTTTGATGTAGCTATAGTTACTATAGGATCTGATATCCAAGCATCAATTATGGGGACACTAATAGCTAAAGAATTAGGAGTAAAAAAAGTTATTTCTAAAGCACAAAATGAACTTCACGGTAAGGTTTTATATAAAATTGGAGCTAATAAGGTTATCTTTCCAGAAAGAGATATAGGTATTAGAGTAGCACATAACCTGGTATCTTCTAACGTTTTAGATGTTATTGAATTTGCTCCGGATTATAGTATAATAGAAATTGTTGCTAAAGAAGAATGGGAGAATAAATCATTGAAAGACCTTCAACTTCCAAAAACATACGGAATAAGTGTCATGGCAATAAAAACAGGTGAAGATGTAAATATTTCTCCTTATGCTGATGACGTAGTAAAAAAAGGTGATACTCTAATTGTAATAGGAGATAATGTTAGTCTAAAAAAATTAGAAGATAAAGATAATGATAGTAAGTAACAGTAATTCAAAAGTAAAACTAATAAGAAGGTTATATTCAAAAAAACATAGACATAAATTAGAAAAGTATTTGGTGGAAGGGTTACAGATTACTAAAGATTATCTAAAATATTCTAAAAATATCGACTTTGCTTTAGTTTCAGAAGAGTTTGAAAATATGGAAGATTTATATGAGATTAGTAGAGATATAGATGTTTATAAAACTACAAGAGAGATTTTTGATAAAATAAGTGATACAAAAAATAATCAAGGAATTATATTAGTAGTTAATTTTGAAAAATATACTATAAATAATATTTTAAATACTAGGTCAATTATTGTTGTAGACGGTATTCAGGATCCTGGAAACCTAGGCACTATAATAAGAACCTGTGATGCATTTAATATAGGAGGCATCATTACATTAGAAAATACAACAGATTTATATAATAGTAAAACAGTTAGAGCATCAATGGGTTCAATAGCTAGAATTCCCATTATTAATTCTAATGACAATACATCAACATTGAAGCTTTTAAAGGCTAATCATTATAATCTAATGGCTGCTACGCCAAGGTTTAATACTAATATTAAAGATATTGATAAGAGTCAAAAAAATGCTGTTTTTATTGGTAATGAATCATCTGGTGTATCATCACAGATTTTAGAAATTTGTGATGATTTGGTTGGAATTGATATGAAGGGAGATGTCGAATCCCTTAATGCTGCAGTAGCAGCTGGAATTTTAATATATAAATTAACTGAATAAATAAGTTGCTAAGTAAAATTAAATTTGGTATAATCTAAAACAATATAAAATGCAAAGATTGAGATTAAAGATTGGGAAAATAATGCTCCAGAGAATAGATGTCCTGGCTGAAAACATCTTTCATTATCCAGTCAATTTTCACTCATGAGCAGATAATCTGAAAGAAAGTAAGTTTATCCGGTTAAGCCGTTAAAAATCAAAGTAAAAAAAAGAGTGGTACCGCGAACACTTCGCCTCTTAGGTGAAGTGTTTTATTTTTTGAAAGGAGATTTTATGAAAGAAAGATTACAAGAAATTCAAAAAAATGGATTAGAAGAGATAAAAAATGCTCAAAATGAAAAAGAAATCGAAAAAATTAGAGTTGACTTTTTAGGAAAAAAAGGGAAACTGACTTTAGTTTTAAGAGAGATGGGAAACCTACCTAAAGATCAAAGACCAATAATTGGTAAATTAGCAAATGAAGTAAGAACTAAGTTGGAAGATGCATTAAATGATAAAAGGATTGAAATCGAAAAAATTGAAAAAAATAAAAGATTAGAAGAAGAGAAAGTAGATATTACAATTCCAGGTAAATTCAAAGATGTTGGTAGGAGGCATCCTTTATTAAAAGTAAAGGAAGAATTAGAGGAACTTTTCCAAAAAATGGGATATGATATTGTAGAAGGACCTGAAATAGATACAGTTGAAAACAATTTTGATGCGCTAAATGCACCACCAGATCACCCATCAAGGGATAAGTCGGATACTTTTTACATTAATGATAATTTACTTCTAAGAACACAAACTTCACCGGTACAGATAAGAGTTATGAAGGAGCAAAAACCACCAATTAGAATAGTTTCTGCCGGAAGAACTTTTAGATTTGATGAAGTTGACGACACACATTCACCTATGTTTCATCAAATGGAATGTTTAGTAGTTGATAAAAATGTAAATTTAGCTAATTTAAAAGATTCTATTAATCACTTTGTAAAAGAACTATTTGGGGATGATATGGAAACTAGATTTAGACCTCATAATTTTCCCTTTACGGAACCGAGTGCAGAAGTAGATGTATCATGTTTATCATGCAAGGGAAAAGGCTGCGAATCATGTAATTTTACAGGATGGAGTATGGAACTTTTAGGATGTGGGATGGTTCATCCAAAAGTATTAGAAAATTGCGGAATTGATCCAAAAGTGTACTCAGGATATGCCTTTGGAATGGGGATAGATAGAATAACAATGGTCAAACATAAAATTAATGATATAAGACTGCTATTTGAAAATGATATTAGGTTTTTAAAACAATTTTAGAGGAGGATTAAATGCTAGTACCTATTAATTGGTTAAAAGAATACGTTGAAATTGATACAGATGTTAGAGATTTATCAGATAAATTAACTATGACTGGAACTCATGTAGATTCTATAATTAATATTGATAATAATGTTAAAAATGTATATATAGGAAGAATAACAAAACTAGAAACTCATCCTAATGCGGATAAACTACTTATAGTCTATGTAGACTTAGGTGATAAAAAACTCAAACTAATTACTGGAGCAAAAAATATAAACGAAGGAGATTTAGTACCAGTGGCTGTAGAAGGAGCAACTTTACATAGTGGTATGAAAATCGAGAAAAATGATTTCAGAGGAATTGTTTCAGAAGGAATGCTTTGTTCTTATGAGGAGTTGGGAGTTGATAGTTCATTGGTACCAAAAGAATCTAAAGATGGAATAATAATCATCAATGAAGAAGTTGAATTAGGTTCTAATGCGGTAGATGTTCTTAATTTGAAAGGATATATTTTAGATTTAGAAATAACATTCAACAGGCCCGATTGTTTAAGTATGGTGGGCATAGGAAGAGAAACTTCAGCTACACTAAACACTAAATTTAAATATCCTGAAATAACAATTAAAAACGAAGTTGAGGACATTAACGATTATATAAGTGACATTAATATTATAGATGAGGATCTATGCAGTAGATATTATGCAAAGGTAATAAAGGATGTTAAAATTGGACCATCACCACTTTGGCTCCAAAGAAAAATTATGGATGCCGGTATAAGACCTATTAATAATATTGTTGATGCTACAAACTATGTTATGTTAGAAGTAGGACAGCCTTTACATGCATTTGATCTTAAAAAAATAAATGGTAACATTGTTAAGGTTAGAAGAGCAAAAGATAATGAGAGAATAAAGACTTTAGATAAAATAGATAGAGAATTAGATAAAAACATGTTAATAATAGCAGATGAAACTAAACCTATTGGAATAGCTGGAGTTATGGGTGGATTTGATTCTGAAGTTACAAAAGAATCAACTACGATATTAATGGAAAGTGCTAATTTTAATGGAAAATCGGTAAGAGAAACTTCAAGAAAACTGGGATTAAGAAGTGAAGCTTCATCGAGAAATGAAAAAGATCTGCCTAATCAAATTGTTGTTGATGCTTGTAATAGAGTATGTCAGATAATTGAAGAGATAGGTGCAGGAACAATTGTTGAGGGAAGTATAGATAAGGGAGAAAGAGATCAAGAGGTTCTTGATATATATTTGGATCCAAAAATTTGCAACAATTTATTAGGAACACAAATTGAAGCTGAAAAAATGGTTAATATACTTAATTCTTTAAATATTGAAAGTAGAATATCTGAAAACAAAATCAAATCAACTATTCCAAGCTTTCGAAAAGATTTAAAAATAGAAGCTGATTTAATAGAAGAAGTAGGTAGAATTTATGGATTTCATAAAATAGACCCCCAACCTTTAAAAGGAAATATTCTAAAAGGATCAAGATCTGAAATTAGAAAAGTAGAGGATAAAAGCAAAGAATTTTTATATGCTTCAGGATTATTAGAAATAACAACTTATTCCTTTATAAGTCCTAAAGAATATGATAAATTTAATGTAGATGAAGAAGACGAACTTAGAAAATATGTAGAAATTATGAATCCTTTAGGGGAAGATTTTAGGTCAATGAGGACTTCATTACTCCCTAACATGATGAAGGTTATTTCAAAAAATTCTAACTACGGCATAAAATCAGGTATGTTATTTGAAATTGGAAACACATTCAGTATAGCAAAGAAAGAATTACCAAAAGAAACCAGAAAAATAAGTGTAGGTATGTATGGTGATGATTATTCTTTCTTCAGCATAAAAGGGTTACTAGAAAATTTATTTGAAAAATATGGAATAAATACAAAATTCAAAGTCGAAAAAGAACTTTCATCCTTTCACCCGGGAAGAACAGCTAAAATCATTATAGAAGACGACATAATCGGAGTAGTTGGCGAAGTTCATCCTGATGTTAGAGAAAACTATGAGATAGAAGAGAGAGTTTATACAGCAGAACTAAATCTACACAAAATCTTGAAATGGAAAGACGAAAAAAGGACATACAGTGAAATACCAAAATATCCTGCAATGACGAGAGACATATCAATAGTAGTTGATGAAGAGGTAACAGTAGGTAGTATAATTGAATTGATTGAAGATATGGGTATTGATAATTTAGAAGATGTAGAATTATTTGATGTCTACAGAGGTAGTAATATTGAAGAAAATAAGAAAAGTTTAGCTTATTCAATGATTTTTAGATCTCACGAAAGAACTTTAAAAGAGGAAGAAGTTAATAGAAGCTACGATTTAATTTTAAATAAACTTAAAAAAACTTTTAACGTTAAACTAAGATAATTGGAGTTGGAAATATGGATATAAATCCAGTAGCATTTACAATATTTAATGTTGATGTAATGTGGTACGGAATACTTATTGCATCAGGAGTTATAATAGGAACTTTATTAGCCTTAAGAGAATCAAGGAGAATTGGGTTTAGAGATGAAGATTTAATTGACCTTTTAATAATAGCTATACCGTCTGCTATAGTAGGGGCTAGATTATATTATGTAATATTTCAATTTGAGCATTATAAAGATAATATTACCCAAATATTTAATATAAGAGGTGGAGGACTTGCTATTCATGGAGGAATTATAGCTGCTGTAATTGTAGGTATAATATATTGCAAGATAAGGAAGGTTAACTTTTGGCAGTTAGCAGATATTGTTGCTCCAAGTTTAATTTTGGGTCAGGCAATAGGAAGATGGGGAAATTTTATTAATCAAGAAGCCTATGGAAGAGCTACAAATCTTCCTTGGGGTATTATAGTAAATGGAGAAAAAGTCCATCCAACATTTTTATATGAGTCCTTGTGGAACGTAGTGGTATTTTTCTTTTTAGTATGGTATAGAAGAAAAAGCGGAAGAAAAGATGGAGAAGTGTTTATTCTATACGGAATACTTTATTCAGTAGGAAGATTTTTTATAGAAGGATTAAGAACAGATAGCCTTA
The DNA here is from genome assembly GCA_964574015.1 of uncultured Clostridia bacterium. Classification (GTDB taxonomy): domain Bacteria; phylum Bacillota; class Clostridia; order Tissierellales; family Dethiosulfatibacteraceae; genus UBA8670. The sequence goes on from CAZNLP010000001.1 coordinate 47,446, forward strand.
TGATAGGAGAATTAAGGGTTGCACAGTTTATAAGTATTATAATAATAGTACTACTATTAGGGATAATGATATTTAGAAGAAAAAGAAAATAAAAAAAACACAAAAAAAAATCAAGATGCCTTGATTTTTTTTTGTGTTTTTTTTATTGAAGTGGTATAATATACCCATCAAGTGGTATAATATACCCATAAGGTGGTAAGTATGTTTACAGGAGAATTTTTCCATAATATTGATAAAAAAGGAAGATTAATAATCCCTTCGAAATTCAGATATGATTTGGGAGAGAGCTTTTATTTAGGTAAGGGATTTGATAAAAGTTTATTGGTATATCCAAAAGAAACCTGGGATGTATTCACTGAAAAATTAAAAAAACTATCAATATTAAGTTCAGAACACAGATTTTTTTCAAGGAGATTTTTATCTGGCTTCACAGAATGCAGTATTGATAAGCAAGGTAGAATACTCATACCACCTAATTTAAGAGGTTATAGCGAAATGAAAGATGAAACTGTGATAATTGGAGTTTTAGATAGAATAGAAATATGGAACAAAAATAATTGGGAAGAATATTCAAAATCAGAAGACTTAGATTTCAATGAAATCGCTGAAAAAATGAATGACCTGGGATTAGACCTATAGGAGGTATATATGGAATTTTATCATAAGCCAGTTATGATGGATGAAATCATTAAAGGACTTGAAATAAAAAAAGATGGTATTTATGTTGATTGTACCTTAGGTGGCGGAGGTCATACAAAAGAAATATCTAAGTTGGCTGTAGAAGGTAAAGTTATATCAATAGATAGAGATGATGAAGCAATACAAAACTTTAAAAAAGAAAAAAATATATATAAAAACGTTATAACTGTTAAAGATAATTTTTCGAATATAGATAAAATATTAGAGGATTTAAATATCAACAAAATTGATGGTGCCTTATTAGATTTAGGTGTATCTTCATATCAACTGGATAATCCAGAAAGAGGATTCTCCTATAATGAAAATTATGCTCTTGATATGAGAATGAATAAAGATCAAAAATTGACGGCAAGGCATATAGTTAATGGATATACAAAAGATGAATTAAAAAATATTATGTACAATTATGGTGAAGAGAAATGGGCAGATAGGATAGCGGAGTTTATAGTAAAAGAAAGAGAAGAGAGATTCATAGAAACCACCTTTGATCTAGTTGAAATAATAAAAAAAGCAATTCCTAGATCAGCTAGAAAAGATGGACCACATCCTGCAAAGAGAACTTTTCAAGCTATAAGAATAGAAGTAAATAAAGAACTTGATGTTATAGAACCTACAATAAAAAAAATTGTAGATTTATTGAATGAAGGTGGAAGAATTTGTGTAATTACATTTCATTCCTTAGAAGATAGAATAGTTAAAAATACATTTAAATGGCTTGAAAAAGATTGTATTTGTCCTCCAAAACAACCAATATGCAATTGCAATAAAAAAAGACAGATTAAAATAATAACAAAAAAACCTATTGAATCTACAGAAGGAGAATTAAAGGATAATCCAAGAGCTAGAAGTGCAAAACTACGTGTAGCAAAAAAAATCTAAGGAGAAATATTATGGCAGTAGTTGAAGATACTAATGTATATAAAAAAAGAATAAAATCTAAAAACAGAGAAAAAACGAAAAATAATTCTCAAGCAAAATTTTTCTTATATTTGTTGATATGTTTTATTTTAGTCTTAACAATTATATATAATTATGCTATAATTACTCAGACAAATATGGAGATAGATGAAATTTCACGGGATATAACATCTCTAACAAAAGAAAAAGAAGACATACTTGTTTTAATTGAAAGCACAAAAAATACAGGAATAATAGAAGATAATGCGAGAACCTTTTTAGGTATGGATTACCCTGATATAAATCAAAGAGACTTTATTGAAGTATCTTATAATGATGAACCTAAGGAAGTTGCTCTTGAAAATTCAGATCAAAATACCATAGACAACATTTTTAGAAGAACATTTTCTCTAATAAGTGACTAGGAAGAATGAGGGAAGATTATGAAAAGACCAAATTTAAAAATTCGAAAGAGAATCATTTCACTAATGTTTCTCTTTTTTATTATAATTTTAGTTCTTATAGTAAGATTGGGTTATATCCAGCTTATAATAGGAGAAGAGTATAAAAAAGAAGCATATGAGCAGTGGGCGAGAGATATAACTACAAACCCTGCAAGAGGAGTAATTTATGATTCTAAGGGTAAAAAACTGAGTATGAGTATAAGTAGTGATACAGTTGTCTGTTGGCCAGATGATGTAAAAAAACTCGAGATTGATTATAGTGACATAGCAATAAATGAAGAGAATTTATTTGAAGAATTTTTTATTAAGTTAATAAATCCAAATTACGAAAAAAAAGAACCTATAGTTGAAGAAAGTGACGATAAACAAACTCCTGAGAAAATTGCAAAAACTTTAGCAGAAATTCTAGAAATGAAGGAAGAAGAAATTTATGATAAAATTACTAGTGAAGAAAACTATGTTACAATTAAAAGATGGATAACAATAGAACAAGCAAAAAAAATAAATGAGGCTGACTTAACTGGAATTAGTCTTATTGAAGACAGTAAAAGAGTTTATCCTTATGGCGATTTTCTATCACATGTATTAGGATTTACAAATATAGACCAGGTTGGTATGTACGGTATAGAAAATGTTTATAACAGAGAACTTCAAGGCATACCAAATAGAAAAATAGTTAATACTGATTCAAAAGGAAGAGTATTACCTTATGGATATGAAGAATATTTTGAAGGAGAAGAAGGATTAAATGTTGTCCTTACTATAGATGAAACTATACAGCATTTTGCAGAGGATGCTTTAGAAAGAGGATATCATGATAATAATGCTGAAAGTGCAAATATAATTATTATGAATCCGCAAACTGGAGAAATACTAGCGATGGCAGGTTTACCCGAATATGATCCAAATAATCCCAGGGAGATTCCAGAGAATGTGAATGCCGATAATTTCTCCCAAGAAGAACTACAAAATATCTGGTATAGTTATTGGAGAAACAGTGTAGTCAACGATATTTATGAACCAGGATCAACCTTTAAAATTATAACAGCGGCAATAGCATTAGAAGAAAACAGGATAAATTTAAATACTAATTTCCATTGTGATGGATATGTAACTCAAATTGAAAGTAATTCCACAATTAAATGCTGGAGATACTACAATCCTCATGGAGATCAAAATTTATATGAAGCTTTACAAAATTCCTGTAATGATGCTTTAGCTGAAATGGGATTAGCAATAGGAAAAGAAACCTTTTATGAATATTTACAAGCACTTGGATTTGGCGAAAAAACTAATATAGAATTAAATGGAGAAGCGGTAGGTATAGTAAATAAGCCAGATAATATGAAAGATGTAAATTTAGTTACCCAGTCTTTTGGACAGGGAATATCCGTAACACAACTTCAACTTGCCTCGGCATTATCAGCTGTGAGCAACGGAGGATATCTAATCGAACCTCATCTTGTTAAAAGTTTAATAGATAAAGATGGTAATATAGTTGTAGAAAAGAAACCAGAAATAATAAGAAGAGTTTTTTCAGAAGATACTTCAAATAAAATGTTGGAAGGAATGAAATCTGTTGTAAATGAAGGATCAGGTAGAAGTGCATACGTGCCAGGATACAGTGTTGGCGGTAAAACTGGTACAGCACAAAAAGTAATAGATGGAAGATATGTAGAAGGGAAATATATTACTTCTTTTGTTGCAGTTGCTCCTACTTATAATCCTGAAATATTGATTTTAATGTCTATTGATGAACCTAAAGAATCATATTATGCATCTACTATTGTAGCACCACTTATTGGAGAAATAATAGAAAACACTATGCAGTATTTAAATGTAGAGCCAAAATATGATGAAGACGAAATTGAAAAAATGGAAAAATCTTACGTTCAAGTACCAAATTTAGAAGGGTTGACAATAAAGGAAGCTAGTGAGATAATTTCTAATATTGGTCTAAAACATAATGTAACTATGGATATTTCAGAAGAGACAATAGTAAAAAAACAATATCCGGAAGAAGGTACAGAAATACTCAGAAATTCAATGATTACTTTAATTCTAAATTAAAAGAGGATAAAAATGAAAATAAAAAATATTTTAGATAAAATAGATTATATAAAATACAGTGCTAATGAAGATACAGAAGTAAACAATATCACCAATGATTCACGTGAGGTTAACGAAAATAGTGTTTTTGTTGCAGTTAAAGGATTTAAAAAAGATGGTAATACTTATATTAGCTCAGCATTAGAAAAAGGTGCAAAACTAATTATTACAGAAGATGAAAAATTTATAGAAAGAAACATACCTGTTGTACAAGTAAAGGATTCAAGAATAACTTTATCAAAATTATCAAGTATATTGAATGACGAACCTTCAAAAAAGTTAAACCTAATCGGAGTCACAGGAACAAATGGGAAAACAAGTATAACATATATACTAGACCATATATTTAGATATTATGGAAGTAAAACTGGAATCATTGGAACAATGGGAGCAGTTATAGATGGAGAAAAATTAATTCTAAACAACACTACCCCTGAATCACATCAAATCCAGGAAATTTTAAAGAAAATGTTAGAGAAAAATACTAAAAGCTGTTTTATGGAAGTATCATCTCACTCGACAGTTTTAAAAAGAGTAGAGGATTTGGACTTTAATATAGGTATATTTACAAATTTAACAAAAGATCATTTAGATTTCCATAAAAGCATGGACGAATATTATAAAGCAAAAAAAGATTTATTTTATAAATCAGGTATTAGTATAATTAATATAGATGATAACTATGGGAATAAAATGTACGAAGAATTAAAAAAAGAAAACAGAAAAGTTTACAGCTATAGTATTGATAATATATCTGATTTTAAAGCAACAATAACAGAAACAAGTATTAATGGTACTAAGTTTAAGCTGAAAGTAGATGATAAAGAAGTTGAAATTCAAATTAACACCCCTGGTAAATTCAGTGTATATAACACATTAGCTAGTATTATAGCAGCAAAAGTATCAGGAATTAGTATAGATGATATTAAAAATAGTCTAAAAAAACTAAAAGGAGTAGTAGGAAGATTTGAAATAATACCAACAAACCTTAATTGTACTGTGATATTAGACTTTGCACATACTCCAGATGGACTTGAAAAAATAATGGAAACAATAGATGAAGTAGCAAAAGGTAGAAAGGTTGTAATGTTTGGGGCTGGAGGAGAAAGGGATATTTCAAGAAGAGCTCTTATGGGAGAAGTTGCAGGAAAATATTGCGATTTTTGTTACTTAACTTCTGATAATCCTAGATATGAGGATCCTAAAAGTATTTGTGAAGAAATTGCAGAAGGTGTAAAAAAATACCATAATAATTATAAAATTATTATTGATAGAAAAGAAGCAATTAATTACATTGTTGATAATTACAAAAAAGATGATATTATTTTACTTGCAGGAAAATCAACTGAACCTTACCAAGTTATTGAAGACAAAAAAGTACCCTATGATGAAAGAGAAATTGCATTAAAAGCTATTAGATTAAAAGAAAAAAATAATTAAGGATATATTTATGTTAGAAGAAATGTTAAGAACATTATTAATAAGTTTTTTGATTAGTGTATTTATAGTTCCTATAAATATTTTAATTTTCAAAAAAATAAACTACAGACAATATATTAGACAAGAGGGACCTTCTTCCCATATGAAAAAAAGTGGAACACCAACTATGGGAGGTATAAGTATTATAATTGCTTTAATAGTTGGGATATTAATAACTTCAGAAGTCAATTATAATTTACTATTTTTTGTTATTAGTATTTTAGGATTTGGAATAATAGGATTCATTGATGATTATATAAAAGTTAATATGAAAAGAAATTTAGGATTTAGTGCGATTCAAAAATTGACAGGCCAACTTATTATTTCAATAATTATTTTAGCTTTTTATATTAGAAATAATCCGAATTACTCAGAATTAATAATCCCATTTACGAGCAGAACCTTAGATATGGGTATTTTATTCATACCTTTTGGGATACTTGTAATTTTAGGATTAGTAAATAGTACAAACTTGACAGATGGATTAGATGGACTAGCTTCAAGCATAACTATAATTGTTGCTTCTGTATTAGGAATTATAATATATAAAGAATTCCCATTATTTGATTATAACAGTAGTTTATATGCTTTTGGGATAGCTGGATCATTATTAGGGTTTTTACTTTATAATAAACATCCAGCTAAAATTTTTATGGGAGACATAGGCTCCCTAGCTCTAGGAGGAGGATTAGCTTATATATTTTTAATTAATAAACTGCTGCTCTTTATACCTATTTTAGGTGGAGTTTATTTAATTGAATCTTTATCTGTTATAATACAAGTAGTATCATACAAAACAAGGAAAAAAAGAATTTTTCTAATGAGTCCTATACATCATCATTTTGAAGAATTAGGTTGGCATGAAAAAAGTATCGTCAGATTTTTTACTCTCATAACATTAGCTTTAGGATTAATAACATATATAGGGGTGTAGACTAATTATGGAAAAAATATTTAATAAAAATATACTTGTTTACGGTACTGGCATATCTGGAATAGCTACTGTAAGAGCTTTAAATAAATTAGGAAATAAAATATTTATATACGATGACAATAAATCTTTAAATGAAATAAAAAAAATAGATGGAATAAAAAATATTAACTACAAGTTTTTTAGTGAAATTGATGAAGATTTATTAAATAGAGTAGATATTTTAGTTAAAAGCCCCAGTATATCATTAGATAACCCTGTTATTGAAAAAGCTAAATCCCTTAATATACCAGTATATAGTGATATAGAGCTTGCTTATAGAATCTCAGATAAGGATTTAATTGTAATAACAGGAACGAATGGAAAAACAACAACGACTTCATTAATTCATAAAATTTTGAATGATTTTTCAATAAAAGCAGGGATAACTGGAAATATAGGATCAGGTATACTTGAAGATGTGTTGAATAAGAAATACGAAATATTAGTTGTTGAAGCAAGTAGTTATCAATTATCTTCAATAGAATTATTCAAACCAAAAATTTCTGTTATTACTAATATTACGCCAGATCACTTAAATTGGCATGGTAATTTAGATAATTATATAAATGCTAAATTAAATATTTTTAAAAATCAAGATAGTGAAGATTATGCAATATTAAATTATGACGATGATAATATTAGAAAAAACTTAGCAAAAATCAAAGCTAATATTATATTCTTTAGTACAAAAAATAAGTTAGATAGAGGTATTTTTACAGAAAACAATAAAATATTTATTAAGTTAAATAATAATGAGGAAGTAATTGAAATAGATGAGATAAAAATACCTGGAAACCATAATATTGAAAATGTAATGGCTTCTATTGGAGTAGCAAAAGTTTTAGACATACCAATTACTCAATTTAAAAAAACAATAACTAATTTCACTGGCGTTGAACATAGATTAGAATATATAAATTCATCTGTAAAGTCAGTTTCTTTTTATAATGATTCTAAAGGAACAAATCCTGAATCCACAAAAAAAGCTATTGATGCTTTAAAAAATAATATTATTATAATTTTAGGTGGATACAATAAAAATAGCAGTTTTGATGATTTAGCAGATTATTTTCCTGAAAGTGTTAAACATGCTGTAATTTTAGGTGAAACAAAATACAACATAAAAAAATCTTTAGATAAAATACAGTTCAGTGATTATACTATAGTAGATAACCTTGAAGAAGCTGTGAATAAAGCTTTTGAAATATCAAAGAAAAATGATAAAATACTTTTATCCCCAGCATGTGCTAGTTGGGATATGTATGGTAGCTTCGAAGAAAGAGGAAGACATTTCAAGGAAATTATAAAAAAATTAGAAAAGGAAGTTAATAATGAAAAAAAACAATAAATCTATTGACTGGGTATTATTGCTTTTTATTATTATATTAGTATTAATAGGATTTATTATGGTTTTTAGTTCTAGCTATCCTGATGGGTATTATAATTTTGGAGGAAATGGCTTTTATTTTTTCGAGAAACAGGTAATAGCAGGGATATTAGGTATAGTATTAATGTTTATTGCAAGTTTTATTAATTACAAGATTTATAAAAAATTAAGTTTAGTTTTTTTGATGGTTTCATTAATAGCTGGAGTATCATTGTTTACAGCTTATGGAACTGAAGCGAATGGTGCACAAAGATGGATAAATTTAGGACCTTTAACCTTGCAACCTTCTGAAATTATAAAAGTTTCATCTATAATTTATTTAGCTTATTTATTAGAGAAAAAAAACAAAGTAATCCACAAGTTTAAGGATGGATATCTTCCAATTGTATTTTGGATTGTTTTTTTTGGAGGATTAATAGTTATACAGAAAGATTTAAGTACAAGCTTGGTTTTAGTTTTAACCTTAGGAATTATGTTTTTTATATCAGGAGCAAATTTATTTTATATTTTTACATCTATCGGGCTCCTCTCCGGAGTATCATACTATTTAGTAATGCAAGAACAGTATAGAATTGATAGAGTGACATCATTTGTAGATCCATTTAAATATAAACTATCACTTGGATGGCAGGTTGTTCAATCCTTATATGCTTTTGGTACAGGCGGATTAATTGGAGCTGGGATAGGACAAAGCCGACAGAAGTTTTTTTATATACCTGAACCCTATAATGATTTCATTTTTTCTATAATAGGAGAAGAATTTGGATATATAGGATGCATACTTGTAATTGTATGTTATATAATTGTTATATGGAGAGGTTTTAGAATTAGTATTAATGCTGATGATTTATTTGGCGCATATATAGCAGCAGGACTAACAAGTCTAATAGGGATACAAGCCTTTATTCACATAGCTGTCGTGACATCATCTATGCCACCAACTGGTATTGCACTACCCTTTATAAGTGCTGGAGGTACATCTTTGGTTATATTACTTGGTTCAATAGGAATTATTCTAAATATTTCAAAACATGCAGATATATAAGGAAGGAAATTTATGAAAATTTTGATAACAGGTGGAGGAACTGGAGGCCATATCATACCAGCTCTAGCTATATTGGAAATTATTAAAGAAAAATACATTAATTGTCAAGTTTTATATGTAGGAGGAAAAAATAGCTTAGAAGAAGAATTAGCTCAAAAAGAAGGATACGAATTTAAAGCAATAAAAACTGGATATTTAGAAAGAAAAATTATATCTTTAAATAATTTGAAAAGTATATTTAAGAATGTCTACGGTTTATTTCAATCTTTGGGAATAATAAAAAAATTCTCTCCCGATATTATAATAGGTACGGGAGGATATGTCTCTGGAACAGTAGTATTATCAGGAAAAATTCTGAAAAAAAACATAGTTATCCATGAACAAAATGCCCATCCTGGTATAACAAATAGAATAGCTGGTAAATTTGCAGATAAAATAATGATAAGTTTTAATAAAGCTTCAAATTATTTTAAAAACAAAGACAAGATTGTTTTTACTGGAAATCCAGTTAGAAAAGAAATAATGGAATCAGATTTTGAAGAATCTAGGAAATTTTTTAAATTAGATAGCAAAGATTTTTTTGTTTACTCTTTTGGAGGTAGTGGGGGACAAAGATCTATAAATAATGCTATTTTAGACTCAATTGAAGAAATAAGTAAAATTAAAAACTTAAAATGGCTCCATATAACCGGAAAGAATCATTTTAAAAAATTTGTTAGTAATATTAGTTCAAGAAATCTAAAAACACCAGAAAATTTAGTGATTAAAGATTATATGTATGATGCTCCGAAGGCTTTAAAAGCCAGCGATTTAATTATTGGGAGTGCAGGTGCAATATCCATAACTGAAATTATTTATTTAAATAAACCATGTATATTAATACCAAAAAAATACACAGCTGAAAACCATCAATACTTCAATGCTAAAGAAATTCAAGAAAGAGGAGCAGGCTACTTAATACTGGAAGATGATCTCAATAAAGAAACTTTATTAGAACATGTAAAATTATTAATGAATAATAGTCAAAAAAGAAATGAAATGATTAATAATAGCAGAAAAATTTTCAATATTGATTTTGAAAATAATATTATAAAAATTATAGATGAAATTTTAAGAAGTGAAGTAAATGAAAAATAAAAAAAACAAAAAAACAAATAAAGCTGTTATTATTTTTATTTTATTAATTTTGATTATAATAGGGTCGGGATTTATTATAATTAAAACTGATATTTTTTATATCAAAGAAATAATAGTTGAAAACAACTATGAACTGGATGATGGCTATATAATTAAAAAATCAAGTATAACAGAAAATGACAATATTTTTTTAATTAATTTAGAAAATATTAAAAGAAACTTAGAAAGTGAAATTTATATTAAAGAAGTAGAAATTAAAAGAAAATTACCAGATATACTAAAAATTAATGTTATAGAAAGAACTGGCAGAATAAACTATAGTTTTAACGATACCCATTATTTATTGGACTTTGATGGGATTGTATTAAAAGAAATAAATAAGGACGAAGAATTATTTTTAATTAAAAGTGATATAGAAATAAATAGAAAATTGGGAGAAAAAATACATTTAGACAAATCAAATATTAAGTTTGAAAAAATTCTAAATTTATCAAAATACATATATGAAAATAATGAAATATTAAATTGTCACATTTTAATGAAAAAAAATAACTTTTACTGTATAATAGAAAACAACACTTATATAAAATTAGATATTGAAGAATCTCTTGAATATCAATATGAGTTTGGATTAGATATAATTGAAAGAAGAAAAAATAAGGGAGAAACTGTTGAAGGAGTCATAGATTTTACAAAAGGGGAAAATCCAATCTATGTTGACTTTAAAGATTTGGAGGAAAATATATAATGTATAAAAAAATTTTTCTTACTGTCATCAGTATAATTTTAGGACTAGTCTTTGCATTACAATATCAAACCGTAAAAAACGAATCTGGGGAGATTATAACTACAAAGAAAGCTTCTGAACTAGCATATGAGTTGAGACAGGTAGAAGAAGAAAAAGAAAAACTATTATTGGAACTTGATGAAATAGAAGATAAGTTAAGAGAATATGAGGAAAGTACATCTATAGAAAATAGCTATATAAAAAATTTAATCGAAGAGTTAAATAAGTACAAATTAATGGCGGGAATAATAGATGTTGAAGGTGAAGGCATAATACTAACAATAGATAATCCTTCAGCAGATACACAATTTAACGATCAAACCAATAACTTAATATATAATTATGAATATCTGTTATTGATTATAAGTAATTTAAATGCTGCAGGAGCAGAGGCTATATCTATAAATGGTCAAAGATATACAAGTTATACAGAAATAGTACCTGTAGGTTCTCACTTAAATATAAATGGAGTATCTTTCGTACCACCTTTTGAAATAAAGGTAATTGGAAATAGGCAAACTTTACAGTCCGTAATAAATTTTAAAGGTGGTGTAGTTTGGGAAATGCAAAATCTAAACTACAAAATAGACATTGAATTAAAGGATAATATAAAGATTGAAAGATATATGAAACCTATTAATTTTAAGTATGCTGAGCCTATAAATGAAGATAGTTAGGTGTTAAAAATGATTATAAAAAATAAGATTTTTATATTCATAATATCTTTTTTAGTTGGCATTACAATAATGATGCAAATAAATAATGATGCGAAAAATTTTACATTTGCTAATGTACATACTGTAAATCGAATTTCAAATCAATTAAAAACAACAAATGAAGATGTAGAAGACTTAAAACAACTGATTAAAATAAAAAGTAATAAATTATATGAATATAAAGAAAATATAAATAATGATAAAGACTTAATTGAGCTACTGAAAAGAGAAATTATTAATGCAAAAGTAAGGGCAGGATTAACGGACTTAAGAGGAGAAGGTATCTTAATAAGAATGAATGATAATCCTGAAGATACAGGAAATAATATAAACTTCGATATAGTACATGATGTTGATTTAAGTGTAATTGTTAATGATTTGATAAATGCAGGAGCAGAAGCCATTTCAATTAACGGCAAGAGGGTTGTAAGCATTTCAGAAATTGTGTGTGTGGGGCCTTTAATAAAGGTAAATGGAGAAGGTATAGCAGCGCCATTTGTGATTAAAGCAATAGGAAATAAAGAGAATTTGGCAGCTTCTATTAATGCACCTAATACTTATGGATATAAAATAAAAAATTATTACGGAATAGAAGTAACAACATTGGAAAGTGAACATATTTTAATACCTAAATATAATGTTGAAGTAAATATAAATACGGCAAAACCAATTTTGGAAGAAGGTGAATAGATGTTTTACTCAATATTAGGACTTATATTAGGATTGCTAATAGGTCTTAACTTAACAATTACATATAGTACAGTTTTTACACTATATATTACAATATCTATTTTGATATTTTTGAATGGGATATTTAGAGTGATGAATAAGAAAGAAATGGTAGTACATAAAGAAGTATTATTACTAGGATTTGAAATATTAATCTCTTCTTTGATTGCCTTTCTTGGTGAAATTTTAGGAATATCCTTATATCTTGCTGTAATATTGGCTTTTGGTATAAAGATATTTGAAAATTCTACAATTTTCATTAAGAATATTATTAAATATTGAATTGATAAAAAAGAAAAATATGTTATACTAAATTTAAAATGAGAGAATTTTGGGAGGTAAAAATGTTTGAATTTGATATAGATCCAGCTAACTTAGCAAAAATAAAAGTTATAGGAGTTGGAGGTGGTGGTAACAACGCTGTTAATAGAATGATAGATGCTGATGTTAAAGGAGTCTCTTTTACAGCAGTTAACACAGATAAGCAAGCCTTATTAAACTCTAAAGCAGAGCAAAAGATACAAATAGGAGAAAAGCTGACTAATGGGTTAGGAGCCGGATCTGATCCTTCTATAGGAAAGGACGCGGCAGAAGAAAGTAAAAGTGAACTATCCGAAATACTAGATAACTCAGACATGGTTTTTATAACAGCAGGAATGGGTGGTGGAACAGGAACAGGAGCAGCACCTTATATAGCGCAGTTATCAAAGGAAAGAAGTATATTGACAGTGGCAGTTGTTACAAAACCATTTACTTTCGAAGGTAAAAAAAGGAAAGAAAATTCAGAACTTGGTGTTGAAAACTTAAGAAAAGTTGTAGATACTCTCATAATTATTCCTAATGATAAATTATTGGAAATTACTGATAAAAAAGCCTCTTTATTAGAAGCATTCAATATTGCAGATGATGTTTTGAAGCAAGGTATACAAGGGATTTCAGATTTAATAGCTATTCCTGCAGTTATAAATTTAGATTTTGCAGATGTAAAAACTATTATGGACGGTCAAGGATTAGCACATATGGGAATAGGTTTTGCAAATGGAGAGAATAGAGCTGTAGATGCTGCAAAACAAGCAATAAAAAGTCCTTTATTAGAAACATCCATTAATGGTGCAAGAGGAGTATTAATTAATATAACAGGAGGAAATGACTTAGGAATACATGAAGTAAATGAAGCTGCTGAAATAATTACGGAATCAGCCGACCCAGAAGCTAATATTATCTTTGGAGCAAATATAGATGATGAATTAGGCGATTCCATTAAAGTAACTGTAATTGCAACAGGGTTTTCTGAAGGTATTCAAAGAAAAATAAAACTTAAAGAATCAGAACCCAATGAAGAAACAAAGTCTGAAGAAGAATTAATAAATTGGGATGATGATGATTTAAATATTCCTGATTTTATAAATAAAGATGAACTTTATAAAATAGAAAACGAATAGACTACTTAAGTAGTCTATTTAATATTAAGAGAGGTGTTTTATGAATTGTCCTTTTTGTGATTATCCGGAAACAAAGGTTATAGATACAAGACCAACTGATGAAGGCCAAAAGATTAGACGTAGAAGAGAATGTCTCTCCTGCAAAAAGAGATTTACTACCTACGAAAAAGTTGAGAATATACAGCTTATAGTTATAAAAAAAGATAAAACAAGAGAATCTTTTGACAGAAATAAAATTGTTAATGGGATTATTAAAGCCTGTGAAAAAAGGTCGATTCCTTTAAAAAGTATAGAAGAAATAGCAGATAAAATAGAAAAATCAATATTGAATGATATGGAAAATGAAATATCGTCATATAAAATAGGCGAGATGGTAATGAAAGAGTTAAAAAACATAGATGATGTTGCCTATGTAAGATTTGCATCAGTATATAGGGAATTTAAAGATATAAACACATTTATGGATGAATTAAAAAAGATGCTAAATAAAAATTAAAATAAATCAATTTAAGCTTACTGAAAAATAATTATGTAAACATAAAATCGGTTTTTTCAAAAATAGGAGATAGATATGCCCGAGAATATATTAGTAATTGATGATGAAATCAATATATTAGAATTGATTAAGTTTAATTTAGAACTAAACAATTATAGTGTAACTACTTCTTTAAATGGGAAGGATGGAATAGAAAAAATTAAAACTCAAAAATTCGATCTTATAATTCTAGACTTAATGATGCCTGAAATAGATGGAATTCAAGTATGTAAATTTGTAAGAGGAAATAACACATATAAAAATATTCCCATAATAATGTTAACGGCTAAAGGTACGGAAACGGATAAAATTTACGGATTGGAAATTGGCGCAGATGACTACATAACTAAACCATTTAGTGTTAAAGAACTTAATGCCAGAGTTAAGGCTTTATTAAGAAGGAGTTATTTAGGCCCTGGTAATAATAAAAAAAAGATAAGAGTTAATAATATGATTATTGATACAGAAGAACATTTAGTAAAATTATTTGATAACGAAATTAAGTTAACACTAAAAGAGTATGAAGTGCTTTTAATGTTAGCTAAAAATAGAGGCAAAGTATTATCAAGAGATAAACTACTTAATGAAATTTGGGGTTATGATTATATCGGAGAAACTAGAACAGTGGATGTCCATATAAGGCACCTTCGAAAAAAAATAGAAGAACATGATAAGGATAAAGAATATATAGAGACTATAAGAGGAGTAGGATATAAAATAAAATAATATGAAGAAAAATATTTTTTTAAAAATTATAGTTTTAATATTATTATTTAGTGTCATAACCTCTTTATTTTTAATAACATATCTGAGAAATTCTTATACTGATGAAAAGGTAGAAGAGTTAAAAAATTATGCAAATTATTTCAAGGTTGTTTTGAAAGACAAAGATTATGAAAATATAGAAAAATATTTAAGTCAATATGATAGTATAAAAAATAGTATTCGAATTACAATTATTTTGGATACAGGGGAAGTTCTTTTTGATAATAAAGAAAATTATAACAATATGGAAAATCATAGAAATAGGAGTGAAGTAATAACTGCAATAAATGAAGGCAATGGTATAGAATCACGATTCAGTTCTACTCTTAAAAAAGAAATGTTGTATTATGCTGAATTATACAGTCTGGATAGTGGAGAAGATATAATAATAAGGACGGCTATACCTATAAGCAGTATATACTATTTTATTAGAAATATATTTAATAGTTTTATTTTTATAATTATAATAGGTATTGTAATAGCAGTTTTTTTTGGATTAAGCATAATAAATAAACTAGAAGAAAATTTCAAAAAAATAAATGATGCAATATCTAGGATAGAAAATGGATATTACGGAGAAAAACTTATAAATGAGGATAAGGATTTTGTCCAATTAGTAAATAATTTTAACAAGATGAGCAGAAATTTAAGTCAGAAGATAGAAAGTTTGGAATTTGAAAATACAAGTTTAAACTCAATATTTAAAAGTATGGAAGATGGTGTTGTAGTTTTAGATAATAAAAAAAGAACTATTTATAATAATGAAGCTGTTAATAAAATTTTTGAATATGATGGGAAAATTGAAGGGAAAAAAATCTCGGATATTATAAGAAATTATGAATTAAATACATTTCTTGAATTATTTTATAAGAATCCTAAATATGATAATATAGAAATTCAATATAATGACAGAATTTTAAAAATTACATCTAATGAATTAAAAGGATATAGCAATAGATTTAGAACCGGTGCAGTATTAATGATACAAGACATAACAGAGATTAGAAAATTAGAAAAAATAAGAAGTGATTTTGTAAGTAATGTTACTCATGAACTTAAAACACCTCTTACATCTATAAAAGGCTTTATTGAAACATTAAAAGATTCAGATAAATTAGATAAAAAAACAAAATTAAAATTTTATGAAATAATAGAATTAGAAACTGAAAGATTGAGTAATTTAATTAATGATATGCTTACCCTGTCCGAAATAGAAACAACGACAGGAGAACATAAAAGCTTTAAAGTTGAAGAAGTTATTGAAGAGGTAGTTGAACTTCTTAATAATATAGCTGAAGAAAAAAACATTAGATTAGAAGTCGAAAGTTTTGATAATAATGTTTATCTAAAAGGAGATAAAAATAGATTTAAACAGATGCTAATAAATCTTATTGAAAACGGTATTAAATATAATAATCCTGGAGGTTTTGTTTTTATAAAATATAAGAAAGAAAAAGACATTCTTATACTTAATGTGATAGATGATGGTATTGGAATAGAGGAAGGCGAGATAGAAAGGTTGTTTGAAAGGTTTTATAGAGTAGATAAATCAAGAGATAGAGGCCGAGGAGGAACTGGATTAGGCTTAGCTATTGTTAAGCATATTGTAAAAAGTTTAAATGGAAAAATTTTTATAAATAGCAAAATTAATGAAGGTACAACATTTTTAATTAAAATACCAATAGTATAATATAAAAACAAGGTATAGAGCAAATTCTATACCTTGTTTGTTTACTTAAATTATATATATGATATAATAATAACGTTAAAGAACGGAGTGAAAAGATGATAGAAAATAAAATAATAAATATAAAAAAAAATAGCATAGCAGATGAACTTGGAATAGGAAATGGAGATGTTTTAATTTCAATAGATAATAAACCTATAGAAGATGTTATTGATTATAAATATATGATATCAGATGAATATATAGAAATGAGAATTAAAAAAGAATCAGGAGATATTCATGATTTTGAAATTGAAAAAAATATAGATGAAGATTTAGGGATAGAATTTGAAAATCCACTTATGGATAAAATAAAAACTTGTACTAATAAATGTATTTTCTGTTTTATAGATCAATTACCGAATAATTTACGAGATTCTCTGTATGTAAAAGATGATGATACTAGACTGTCATTTTTATCAGGTAACTATTTAACTTTAACTAATTTGAAAGAAAAAGATATTGATAAAATAATTAAATACGGCCTCTCTCCATTAAAAGTGAGTGTTCATACTACTAATCCAGAAATAAGGCTTGAAATGTTGAAAAACAAAAAAGCTGTAAACATAATGAAAATATTAAAAAAATTTGAAGGGACAAGTATAAAAATAGACTGTCAAATAGTATTATGTAAAGATATAAATGATGGAAAAGAATTAGTAAAAACAATAGAAGACTTAAAAGGGTTACATCCTAATGTAAGGAGTGTTGCTGTAGTACCTGTGGGTTTAACAAAATATAGAGAAGGACTACCAAAACTTAAGGGATTTGATAAGAAATCTTCATTAGAAGTTTTAAACATAATAGAAAAATATAATGAAAAATATAAAAAAGAAATCGGATCAAACTTTGTTTTTGCATCTGATGAATTTTATATTGTAGCAGACAAAGATATACCCAAATATCAATATTATGAGAATTTTCAACAAATTGAAAATGGAGTTGGAATGACTAGGTTATTTGAACATGAAATTAATGAAGAACTTGAAAAAGTTAATGATAAGTTAAATATTAATAAAGAAATTATTATTATTACTGGAGAGTTGGCTTATAAAAACATGGTTGAGATATCAAAGAATATAATGAAAAAAATTGATAGTTTAAAAATTAATGTTGTTAAAATTAGAAATGAATTTTTTGGTGATAAAATAACAGTTTCTGGATTGATAACTGGGAAAGATATTATTAGTCAACTAAAAGATAGATATGAAAATAAAAATTTAATAATTCCTGATAATATGTTAAAATTTAATGAACAAATATTTTTAGATGATATTAGAATTTCAGACATTGAAGATGAATTAAATTCAAATATTATTGTATCAAAAGTTGAAGGTAGTGAATTTATAAAAAAAATTTTAGGAGGTAGCTATGAGTAAACCTATAGCAGCAATAGTTGGTAGACCTAATGTAGGAAAATCAACTTTATTTAATAGATTAGCGGAAAAAAGAATTTCTATAGTAGAAGATACTCCTGGAGTTACGCGAGATAGAATATATGCTGATTGTGAATGGTTAAATAAACACTTTACATTAATAGATACAGGAGGAATAGAACCTCACGATGATAGTATTTTGCTAAAACAGATGTATAGACAGGCTGAAATAGCATTAGATACAGCAGATGTTATTATATTTTTAGTAGATGGAAAAGAAGGTATAACTGCAGTCGATAGAGATATTGCGAATATAATAAGGAAAAAAAACACAAATACATTATTAGTATGCAACAAAATTGATAAACACGTACTTGAGGATAATATATATGATTTTTACGAGCTTGGATTAGGAGAACCTATTTCTATATCTGCATCAGAAGGATTGGGAATAGGAGATTTGTTAGATGAAATGCTAAAAAAATTCAATGAAATAGATGAAATGGAAGAGGACAACCTTAGTATTAAAATAGCTGTAGTAGGTAAACCAAATGTCGGTAAATCTTCAATAGTAAATAAATTATTTGGAGAAGAGAGGGTTATAGTTAGTGATATACCTGGCACAACTAGAGATGCAATAGACACAGAAATAGAAATTAATGATAATAGATATTTGTTTATTGATA
The DNA here is from genome assembly GCA_964574015.1 of uncultured Clostridia bacterium. Classification (GTDB taxonomy): domain Bacteria; phylum Bacillota; class Clostridia; order Tissierellales; family Dethiosulfatibacteraceae; genus UBA8670. Next base: position 66,398 of record CAZNLP010000001.1, read on the forward strand.
CTGCTGGAATAAGAAAGAAAAATAAAATTTATCAAAATATTGAAAGATATAGTGTCATTAGATCTTTTACAGCAATAGAAAGGTCAGATATTTGTTTACTAGTTATTGATGGGGAAAAAGGTGTAAGTGAACAAGACACAAAAATAGCTGGTTATGCAATTGAAAATGGGAAAAGTATAATTATTGTTGTAAACAAATGGGATCTCGTAGAGAAACAGAAGATATCCTACAACAGTTATAGAGAAAAAATATACAGCAAGTTATCTTTTATGACTTACTGTCCTATGATAACAATATCTGCTTTAACAGGACAGAGAATTAATAAAATAATTGATAAAATAAATGAAGTTAAAGAGTACAGAACATTTAGAATTAAAACAGGGGTATTAAACGATGTATTAAATGATGCAGTTTTAATGAATCAACCGAGAGCAGTAAAAGGTAAAAGATTAAAAATATTCTATGGGTCACAGGTTAGCATTAATCCACCTAGGTTTTTAATTTTTGTAAATAACAAAAAATTAGTTCACTTTTCTTACACTAGATACATTGAAAATAAACTCAGAGAGAATTTTATATTTGAAGGAACTCCTATTTTTATATCATATAGGAATAGAGGTGATTAGTTTGAAATATTTAATAATAATAGTAATTGCTTATGCATTAGGAAATATATCAAATGCCTATTTAATCGGAAAAATCTTTTTAAATAAAGATGTGAGAAAATATGGTAGCGGTAATGCTGGAGCGACAAATGCAATAAGAGCATTTGGTTTTAAAATAGGTTTACTTGTATTTTTAGGAGATTTATTTAAAGGAGTTGCAGCAGTATTAATAGGTCATTATATAGAGCCTGTATACGGACAATATGTAGCTGGTATATTTTTGATAATAGGTCATAATTGGCCTGCTGCATTAAAGTTTAAGGGGGGAAAGGGAATAGCTTCCTCAATAGGAGTTATGCTTGTTATAAACCCTATTTTATCTTTAATTTGTTTTGCAGTTGGTATAACTATAGCTTACTTAACTAAAATAGTATCAATAGGATCTCTTATAGGAGTTTCTATAGCACCAGTTATAGCTATAATATTTTTTAGACCTTTAGAAAAAGGCTTTTTTATATTTACTCTTGTATTATCTATAATGGCAATTTTTCGACATAGAGAGAATATTTCAAGGCTGTTAAAAGGAGAGGAAAAAAAATTAAAAACAAAGTAGGAGGATAATTATGAAAGATAAAATATTAGTTTTAGGAGGAGGAAGTTGGGGAACTTCATTATCAATACTGCTTGCCAAAAATAACAAAGATGTATGTTTATGGGTAAGAAATAATGAACAATTGGACCAAATGAAAAAAAACAAAGAAAACAAAAAATATTTGCCTGAAATCACAATCCCCGATAATTTACTACTAACTAATGATTATTCAGAAACAATTAAAGAAGCTAAAATAGTTGTTTTAGCAATACCTAGCCAAAATATTAGAGGATTGCTAAATGATATAAAGAATTTACTAAAAGATGATACTATTATTGTAAATCTATCTAAGGGTATAGAGAGAAGTAGTTTAAAAACAATATCGGAAGTATGCAGTGAAATAATTCCTAATAATCCATATGTAGCCCTTTCAGGACCTTCACATGCAGAAGAAGTAGCAAAAGATTTACCGACAACAATTGTAGCTGCATCAATTAAAAAAGAATGTTCAGAATATATCCAAGAAGTGTTTAACTCTAAAACATTAAGAGTATATACAAATGAAGATGTAAAAGGTGTAGAAATTGGTGGGGCATTAAAAAACGTAATAGCAATAGCATCTGGAATTTCTGACGGTTTAGGATATGGAGATAATACAAAAGCAGCACTGATGAATAGAGGAATTATTGAAATATCAAGATTGGCAAATAGATTAGGTGCAAATAAAATTACCTTTTTAGGTTTGTCTGGTATTGGGGATTTAATTGTTACATGTACAAGTATGCATAGTAGAAATAGGCGTGCAGGAATACTAATAGGACAAGGTAAAACGGTAGAAGAAGCATTAGAAGAAGTTGGGATGGTAGTAGAAGGAATTTATACAACGGAAGCTGCATATAAATTATCTAAAAAGCATAATGTGGAAATGCCAATAGTAGAAGAACTTTACAATATAATATATAAAGGTAAAAAAGCTAAGGAGTCTGTAGATAGACTTATGAGTAGAGATAAAAAGGGTGAACTTAACTATTATTAGACAGCGGTGAATAAAATGAATCAAAATAAAAAAAACAATAGTAATATAGTGAAAGTTTTGATAGTTTTGTTATTAATATCTTTCATTCTTTATTATATAGATAATTTAAGGGTTAATATTGATAGTTATACAGCTGAGATAGATATTATGGAAGACAAGATTACAACAAAAGCCATATTGATAAAAGATGAAGATATATATACTTCAGATTATGCTGGAAACATAAAATATTATTTCGAAGAAGGTGAAAGAGTAAAAAAAGGTAGTCTGTTGGCAACCATATATCTTAATGCTCAAGCTTCGAAAATAAACGAAGAAATTGATAAGGTAGAACGAGCAATCATATCTAAAGAGAATAATTTAGAGAATGAAAATAGTATAGAAATTATAAATAATTTAGAAAAAGAAATACAAAACTTAATAATAGAAAATAAAAAAGAAGAGGCTTTCAGAAGAATAGAAGCCTATAAAAAAGAAGCAAATTTCAAAAATGAATACACTAATTTAAGTTTGGAAGAATTAAAAGAGAAGAAACAAAATCTTATACTAAATTTATCAGAAAACAATGTTAATATATATTCTCAATCAAGCGGTTTAATAAGTTATCAAATTGATAATACAGAAAATATTTATAATTCTGATAAATTAGAAAGATATAATTCTGGAGACTATAATTTTTTAGAAATAAGAACAAAAATAATAAAAGAAAACAATATTGATTACGGGGATCCTATAATAAAAATTATCAACAATTTTCACTGGTATCTAATGTTTAACGTTGAAACAAAAGAAAGCATTGATAATAAATATTTGAATATTAGATTAAAAAAAATAGATAAAATAGTAAGTGGTAAAGTATATAAAAATATTCAAAATAATAGTGGAAAATTTCTAATTATAAAAATAGATAGATATTTTAATGAATTTTTAAATGATAGATACACTGATGTTGAGCTGATACTAGATAGATATGAAGGAATAAAAATAAGAAAATCATCAATTGTAGAAAAAGATAACATACAGGGAGTATATGTTGTTGGAGCAAGTAAAATTGTTAGATTTTATCCAATTAAACCAATTGGAATTGGAGAAACCCACATAATTATAGATGAGGGTTCCAGTCATACTATTAACAGTAGAGGACAAATAAAGCTTGGTGAAGAAAATTATTATACTGTAAAATTATATGATAAAATAATTTCTAATCCAGCTGATGTAAAAGAAGGACAAATTTTAAAGTAAGGTGGTAATGATGGATATAAAAAATAATATTTTAGAAATTAAAGACAAAATAGAGAAATCATTAGAAGGTACCGATAAAACTGTAGATGATATAACAATAGTTGCAGTATCAAAGAATGTTGATTCACAAAAGGTAGTTGAAGCTTTTAATGAGGGACTTATTAACTTTGGAGAAAACAGAGTACAGGAATTTTTAAAAAAATTTGAAGAAATAAATGAAAAAATATCTTGGCATATGATTGGACATCTTCAAAGAAATAAAGTTAAATATATATATGATAAAGTAGACCTTATTCACTCAGTGGATAGTATAAGATTAGCTAAAAGGATTAATAAGTACGGTAGAAAAAATAATAAACCTATTAGTATTTTATTAGAAGTTAATGTTGCTGAGGATGATTCAAAATTTGGTTTTAAAACCGAAGAACTTGAAAATGCAATTAATGAAATAGCAGAATTTGAATATATCAGTATTAAAGGATTGATGACTGTTGCTCCTTATTTTGATGATCCTGAAGAAGCAAGACCAATTTTTAAAAAACTAAAACTATTTTTTGATAATTTATCAAAATTAGAATATAATAATGTTTCTATGGAATATTTATCTATGGGTATGAGCAATGATTATCATATAGCAGTAGAAGAAGGCGCTAATATTGTTAGAATAGGAACTGATATATTTGGAGAAAGAAAATATTAGGAGGAAAAAATGCTGAATAAATTTAAAAATCTTATAGGTATTTCTGATTTAGAAGATGAAATACAAGATGAAGAAATAGAAGAGAAAAAAAATAAAATAAAAAGCAGAGAGTTTAATGAAAAACTACCGAAAGAAAACAATAGAAAACCATATACTGTAAATAAAAAAAACATAGATGCGGATCTATATATTATTAAACCGGATAATTATGATGAATGTGCATCGATTGTAGATGAATTGAAAAGAAAAAAAACAATTGTATTAAATTTAGAAAATGTAGATAAAGATTTAAAAAAATTGATTTTTGAATTTACAAAAGGTGGAGTATATGCTTTAGAAGCAAATATTCAAAAGGTTTCAAGCGACATATTTTTAATAGCCCCTAAAGGTACGGAAATTGAAGGTAAAATAAAGATAAATGCAGAAAAAAACATATTAAAATGGGAGTAGTAGATGACTATATTAATTAGAACATTTAACACATTATTTAACGTAATAGAAATATTAATATTGGCAAGGATTATATTTTCATATCTAAGGAATGTTATAAGCCCAAAGATTTATGATATATTATATCAGTTAACAGAACCGATATTATATCCAATTAGGGAACTTTTAACTAAAATTGGACTTAATAAAGGTATGATTGATTTTTCTCCAATATTTGCCTTTATTTTAATTAACATTTTGAGATCAGTAGTGATTAGATTATTATCAGGTCTATATTTATAGAAAGGCAAGCAAATTATATGAAAAACATCGGCATAATTGGAGCTATGGATGAAGAAATTGAAAATCTACTAAATAAGTTGACAGTAGAAAAAGAAGAGATAAAGAATAATATTATTTTTTATTTGTGTAGTTATGATAACAAGAAAATAATAATAGTTAAATCAGGCATTGGAAAAGTAAATTCTGCAGTAGTAACTCAAATACTAATAAGTAATTACAATCCTTGTTGCATTATAAATACAGGTATAGCTGGAGCAATATCTAAAGATGTGACAGTTTTGGATTTAGTTATAGCATCAGAAACAATGCAATATGACGTTGATGTAAGGAATTTTGGATATAAACTTGGTCAAATTCCACGAATGAAAGAATACATTTTTAAAACAGATCAGTACTTAACTGATAAAACAAAAAAATCTATGGGAAAAGACGACAAATACCATATTGGCAGAATTATATCAGGAGATAAATTCATAAGTAATATAGAAACAAAAGAAAATTTATCTAAAGAATTTAATGCATTATGTGCAGATATGGAAAGTGGATCTATTGGACAGGTTTGTTATATAAATAAAACACCCTACATTGCTATAAGATGTATTTCAGACAATGCAGATGAATCGTCTATTAAAAAATACAAAGATTTTGATAATAAAGCAGCATTTAAAAGTTCAAAATTAATATTATCACTACTAAACAGGATATAATGGAGTTAATTAATGATAGTTTCACTAATTTTTTTTATAATAATTTTTGACCAAATAACTAAATATTTAGCTATATTTTATTTAAAAGATAAATCTTCTATAATACTGATTAAAAACTTTTTACAGCTAAACTATGTTGAAAATAGAGGAGCAGCTTTTGGAATACTTCAAAACAAACAACTACCTCTAATTTTTTTTACGATATTAGTTGTAATTTTTATAACTATATTTTTAATAAAAAATAAAAGACTTTCCTTTTTATCAAGGATTACATTAGGAGGAATAATAGGAGGAGCTTTAGGAAATTTAATAGATAGGATAAGATTAAATTTTGTAGTAGATTTTATAGATGTAAGATTTGGGGATATTTATGATTTTCCCGTTTTTAATGTAGCGGACTCATTCTTAGTTGTATTTACAATCATATTAGCAATTTTAGTTTTTTTTGATAAATATGAAAGAGTTGATAAATTTGGAAACTGATTTTTATATAGCAGAAATTGATAATATTAGGTTAGATGTTTTTTTATCAAAAAAATATAAAGACAAATCTAGATCTAATATACAAAGGCTAATAAAAGAAAAAAATGTAACTGTAAATGGAAAACATGAAAAAAAGAATTACATAATAAAAACTGGGGATAAAATAAAAATAGAATTTCCAGAACCTAAAAAACTAGAAGTAAAAGCAGAAGACTTAGATATTGATATAGTTTATGAAGACGATGACCTTGCTGTTATTAATAAGCAAAGAAATTTAGTTGTACATCCAGCACCAGGCAATCGAGAAGGTACCTTAGTTAATGGACTATTGTACGAATTAGACAACTTATCTTCAATTAATGGAATAATTAGGCCGGGAATTGTTCATAGAATAGACAAAGATACTACCGGCTTATTGATAGTTGCTAAGAATAATTTTTCTCATATTGAATTAAGTAAAGAAATAAAAAAATACAAGACTAAAAGAGAGTACACAGCACTAGTTCATGGAATTTTACCGGAAAACAAAGGTGAAATTGACTTGCCTATAGGAAGAGATCCAAAAAACAGAAAAAAGATGGCAGTAGTGGGTAATAATGGTAAAAAAGCTATAACCTACTTTGAAGTTATTAAAAGATTCGACAAATACACTTACATTAAGCTTAAGCTTGAAACAGGAAGAACTCATCAAATAAGAGTACATATGTCCCATATAAATCATCCAATAGTAGGAGATCCTAAGTATGGATACAAGAAAAATGAATTTAACATAGATGTCCAGCTTCTCCATGCAAAAACTATTGGTTTTAGCCATCCAAAAACAAAAGAGTACATGGAATTTTCAAAAGAAGAACCGGAAGATTTTAAAAAAATATTAGATTTTTTAAATAGGAGGACCTTATGAAAACTAAAGCAATAATATTAGACGACAAATCGATAGAAAGAGCTTTAAAAAGAATTTCACACGAAATCATAGAAAAAAATAAAGGTGTAGAAGGTATAGTATTAATAGGCATAAAAACAAGAGGAGTTCCATTAGCAAATAGAATTAAGAAAAACATAAGAGATATTGAGAATATAGATATACCAACCTATGAACTTGATATAACAAATTATAGAGATGATATAACTTTTAAAGATAAAATAAACGTTAAAGACTTCGATTATGACGTTAGAAATAAGATTGTTATATTAGTTGACGATGTATTATATACTGGAAGAACTGTAAGGGCAGCTTTAGATGCTTTAGTTGATCGAGGTCGACCTAAAAAAGTAGAATTAGCAGTTTTGGTAGATAGAGGTCATAGAGAACTACCTATCAGAGCGGACTTTGTTGGTAAAAATGTACCAACTTCAAATAATGAAAGAGTCTCAGTTATGCTTCAAGAATTAGACGATATGGATATGGTTATTATTAGAGAATAAATGAAAATCATTTATTCTCTTTTGGTTTAACTGGATCAATATACATAGTATAATATTTGTTGAAAATTACAAAGCCTGGTTCAGTATTTTTAGGCTTTTTAATATGTTTTACTTCTGTGTAGTTTACAGGAACTTTAGAAGAACTTCGAGCATTACTATAGTAAGCAGCATATGAAGCAGCTTCTTCAAGAGTAGAATCAGGAACCTCTTTACCTTCAGTTACAATAACTACATGTGATCCAGGGATGTTTTTAGTATGTAACCAAATATCTTCTTTTGAAGCTAAAGTAAATGTAATGTAATCATTCTGCTTATTATTCTTGCCAATATATATATAGAACCCATCTTTAGATTTATACTTATAAGGTTTTGACTTAGGGTTTTTCTTTTTCCCTGAACTTTTTCTTTTTATATAACCTGTGTTTGATAATTCTTCTTTGATTTCATTAACAGCATCAAAATCTTCACAATTATTAATCATGTATTGAAGATTATATAAATAATCTAATTTTTGTTTAGTAATTTTAATTTGATTTTTTATCTTCATCTGAGCTTTTTTTAACTTCTCGTACTTTTTATAATATTTTTGAGCATTTTGGGATAAAGTCAATCTTTCATCTAAAGGAATTTCAATAAGATTATTGTTATCATAATAGTTTTTTACCTTTATAGTTTTTTCATACTTAGTAATTGTACTCATGTAAGCAATTATAAGATCACCGTAAACCTTATACTTATCTCTATCTTTTGAATTTTCGTATTCATCTTTTAAAATTAATAATTTTTTTTGATTTTTCTCTATATTCTTATCAACAACTTTTTTTAGGTGATGTATTTTTTGCTGCATCCTTTGATACTTATCTTTGTAATAGAAAAATTCTTCTAATAATTTACTTACAGATGAATATTCACTCGTTTCATATTGATTATAAATCTTCAAATCAAAACAATGGAAATCTATATATTCATTGTTATTCTTATATATCAACCATTTATAGTCATTTTTACTTGACTGTTCTAATAGACCTGAAAAAGCATTATATATTTTCTCATAGGAAGGAGGATCTATTTCACCTATTTTAATATTTTCATCATTAAAAGATCTTGCACATAGTTCTCTTGATAATTTTGGACCAAAACCAGTAAAATTATTAAGAAAGAAATTATATAGTTTTTTTCCTTCATTTTCATTCTTAAGTAATTCAATAAACTGTGTTTCAGTAACTGTAGCAGGATTAATTTCAGAGCCAGTACCTGGATATTTATATTTTACACCAGGATAAATCACCCTATTTAGATTTTTATTTTCACCAATTTTATATATAGAGTCAATTATATTCCCCTCACTTAATAATAATGCATTACTGTGTTTTCCCATTATTTCTACAATAAGAGTTTTAATGCTTTTAGTTCTGAACTCATCATAAGCTTCAAAATCTATTTCTAAAACTCTATCGTTATTTATCTGTTTTATATCTTTGATAATGCTGTTATTCAAATACTTTCTTAATAACATACAAAAATTTAACGGTTCATAAGGATTTATTTTACTCTCTTCAGTAAGATTAATCCTAGGATAATTGTTATTGACAGAAATCAACAAAGAGTAATTTTCCCTGTTACTCCTAATGTTAAATATTAATTCATCAGTTTCTGGTTGATATATTTTATTAACTTTACCGCCTAATATTTTACCTTTTAGTTCATGAACAATACTATTTAATACAAAACCATCTAGTGCCATAAAAAACCTCCATATCTTGCCTGTTTGTGTGAAGTATAGTATAACATTAATATTTAATAAAATAAAGTAAAAACCTTACTCAAACAATTGATAAATAAAAGATATAATGATATTATAAATGAATAGATAAAAAGGAGGAAATATGAGCGAAATTATAAGTATGACCGGCTTTGGTAAAGGCGAGTATAGCGACGATAGATACAAATTTACAGTAGAAATAAAGACTGTTAATAATAGATACAACGATATTCATTCAAGAATGCCAAGACATTTAAGATTTTTAGAAGAAAAAATTAGAAAACGCATTAATGAATTTGTAAATAGAGGTAGGATTGATATATCTATAAATATGGATATAATTGAAGGAACAGATATTAATGTAAGTCCCAATATAGAATTAGCTTTAAAATATAAAAAAGCAATAATAGAACTATCTAAGGCTTTAGAAATTGAAGAAGACCTTAATTTGAAGGATTATATTTCTTTAAATGATGTTATTGAAATACAAAACGAAGAAATAGATGAAGAACAAATTTGGAATTGTTTAGAAACAGCTCTAGATGAAGCATTAGTAAATTTAAATAATATGAGATATAAAGAAGGTAAAGAACTAGCAGAAGATATTAAAAAAAATATCTTATTTATTGAAAAAGAAATAAACAAGATACTAAATGATTCTGAAAACGTAGTTGAAAACTATAAACTTAAATTAGAAAAAAGAATAAAAGATGTTTTAAATGATGAATACTCTATTGACAATACAAGATTATATAATGAATTAGCAATCTATGCTGACAAAGTTGATATAAACGAAGAAATAGTAAGATTAAAAAGCCACTTAAAACAAATGAGAGATACAATTGAAAAAGGTGGAATAATTGGTAGAAAGCTTGATTTTATTCTTCAAGAAGCAAATAGAGAAATAAACACGATTGGATCTAAAACTCAGGAGTTAAATATAACAAAACAAACTATAGAAATTAAAAATTTGATTGAAAAAATCAGAGAACAGGCGCAAAATATAGAGTAAGGAGATAAAAATATGTCGATGATAAACATAGGTTTTGGAAACATAGTTGCAACAAATAGAGTTATAGCTGTAGTGAGTCCTGAATCAGCTCCTATTAAAAGATTGATAACTGATGCAAGGGAAGAAGGAAAGCTGGTGGATGCCACCTATGGTAGAAAAACTAGAGCTGTAGTTATAATGGATAGTAATCATGTAATATTATCAGCTATTCAATCAGAAACAATATCTCAAAGATTTAATAATAAAGACGAAATAGAAAGGGCTAGCAAATGAAGAAAGAAGGACTTGTAATTGTAATATCAGGACCATCTGGAGCAGGCAAAGGAACCATATGCAAAGAATTAGTAAAAAGAAATAAAAACCTTTCAATTTCAGTATCAGCCACGACAAGACCTCCCCGTAAAAATGAAGTAGAAGGAAAAAATTATTATTTTTATTCTGAAAAAGAATTTAAAGAAAAAATAATTGAAAATGACTTTCTTGAATATGCTCAAGTATATGGTAATTATTATGGGACACCAAAATCAAAGGTAATAGATGAAATTAATAATGGAAAAGATGTGATTTTGGAAATAGATATTCAAGGAGCCCTTCAAATAAAAGAAAGCTATAAAGAAGGAATCTTTATTTTTATTATGCCACCCTCAATGGAAGAACTTAAAAATAGGATTACTTCAAGAGGAACTGACAGCAGAGAAGTTATATTAAAAAGAATGGAATGTGCTTACAACGAATTAAACTATGCATTTAAGTATGATTATGTTATAATAAATGATGATTTGGATGAAGCTGTAAAAGTTATAGATAGCATAGTTGTAGCTGAAAAGCATAAAGCTATAAGAAAAAAAGATTTAATAAATAAAATAAAGGAGGAATAATATGATAGAACCTTCAATAGATCATTTATTAGAAAAAGTTGAAAGTAGATATATGTTAGTAACGATAATATCAAAAAGAGCAAGGGAAATAGTAGCTGGTGACGATATAATGGTGGAAACCGAAGATAAAAAACCAATAAACATAGCTATACAAGAATTTGATGAAGGAAAAATAGTATATAGTACAAAATAACTTTTAAAGCTTGATAGCTATCAAGCTTTATATTTGTTTGGAAGTGTATAAATGTTTTGTGAAGTGATAGTAGAAAAGACAAGTAGAAATATTGATAAGAAATTTACCTATAAAATAAAAGATTCTCAATTAAACAAGATTAAACCTGGAACAAGAGTAGAAGTTGATTTTAATGGTAAAACAACTGAAGCTATTGTAATAAATACTATGAATGAATCTGATATATCAGGCTCTAAAATGAAATATATCAGAGAAGTAAAGGATGAATATCCTATAATATCAAAAAACTCATTGAAAATTATTGAATGGATGAGAGATTACTACGTATGCAGATATATTGATGCATTGAAGCTATTCTATCCACCTAGTAATAATTTCGATATTCAATACTACTTTAAATTAAAGGACAGTGAAGGAAATTTTACTGGTAATGAAAAAAAGATTATTGATTTGTTAAATAGTGGTGATGAAACCTTTGGTTCTTTATATAATAAATTTGAAGGATTTGAATTTACCAAAGAGCTCTATAATTTATTAAATAATGGCAATATAGAAGGATATACAAGACAACTTTCAGGAAGAAAAAGTATAAAGAAATTAGTGAGGCTGGAAGTTAAAAAAAACAAGATAGAAGAATATGATTTAAGACCTAATGCTTATAAACAGGCTGATATAATAAGTCGTTTTATAACAACTAATAAAAACAATATAGAATTAAAAATTTTGTTAAAAGAATCTAAAAGCAATTTAAATTCAGTAAAGTCATTGATAGATAAAGGAATTTTAAGTATAGAAGAAGTTGAAAAAAATAAAAAAATTGGTAATAAAAGTAAGATATTAGATAGCGATATATCCTTAAACAAAGAACAAACAGAGGCATTAAAGAGTATATTTAAAAGCGGCAATAGAGCTCATTTAATACACGGGGTAACCGGTAGTGGTAAAACAGAAATTTACATTAACGTTATTAAGGAGTATATTAAAGTTAACAAAAAAATAATTATGTTATTCCCTGAAATATCTTTAACAAACCATATGATAAATAGATTTAAAAAACGATTTGGTAATAGAATTGCAGTTATTCACAGCAGAATGAGTTCTAGAGATAAAGCAGAGGAATGGCTTAAAATTAATAATGGATTGGCGGATTTAATAATTGGTGCAAGATCAGCACTTTTTACACCAGTGAAAAATTTAGGTGCAGTAATAATTGATGAAGAACATGATGATTCTTATAATTCTTCTATTACTCCTAAGTATAAAACTATTGAAGTGGCTAAACAAATTTCTAGAGTAAGTGGTTGTAAACTTATACTTGGTTCAGCAACACCTTCAGTTGAAACATATTACGGGAATTTTAAAAAGCATTACAATTTAATAGAAATAAAAAATAGAGTTAACGATTATAAATTACCTACAATTGAAGTCGTAGATATGAAAAAAGAATTAGATGAAGGTAATAAAAGTATTTTTAGCAAAAAACTTTATAATGAAATAAAAAGCACTTTAGAAAAAAATGAACAGGTAATATTATTTCTAAATAAAAGAGGCTATTCTTCTTTTGTTTCTTGCAGAAAGTGCAGTTATGTAGTAAAATGCGACAGTTGCGATGTTTCAATGACGTATCACTCAAGTATAGGGAAATTAGTATGTCACTATTGTGGGAAAACAAAAAATGTTCCAAAAGTCTGTCCAGAATGCAGTAGCAAATATATAAAAACTTTTGGTATTGGAACTCAAAAAATTGAAAGTATTGCAAAAAAAATGTTTGTTAATAAAAATATTGATAGGATGGATTTTGACACAGTTACAAAAAAAGGAGCCCAGGAGAAAATATATAAAAATCTCGCACAGGGAAAAACTGATATTTTAGTTGGAACACAAATGCTGGCAAAAGGAATTCACTTTCCAAACGTTACTTTAGTAGGTATAATGTCTGCAGATACAACTATTAATTTACCGTTTTATTCTGCTGGAGAAAAGTCCTTCCAATTGATAACACAGGTAAGCGGAAGGGCAGGTAGAGGAGATAAAAAAGGAAAAGTAATACTACAAACTTATGAACCTGATCACTATAGTGTAAAATATGCTATTAATAATAATTATAATAAATTCATAAAGCAGGAATTGATGCTTAGAAAAGAATTCAAATATCCACCTTTTATAAGAATATTATATATAAATACTAAATCTAAAGATGAAAAAGTATTAAATAGATTTAATAAGGAAAAATATAAGGAACTAACAAAAAAATTAAAAAATTATATTGAAAAAGGATATGTAAAAGTATATAAACCGGTACCAAAAGGTATATATAGAATAAATAATGAATATCAAGTAGATACAATTATAAAGACGAAAAAAACAATTGATTCAGAAATCAAGAAAATTTTAAGAGAAATATATTTCAATAAAAGTTATAATAATATAAATATAACCTTGGAAATTGATCCAAACACAATATCATAGGAGGTATAAAAATGGCACTTAGAAATTTAAGATTAGAAGGCGACGAAATATTAAGAAAAAAAAGCAGAAAAATAGAAAATATAAATGAAAGAATTAAAGTTTTAGCGGAAGATATGATAGAAACAATGAATGAAAACGAAGGTATAGGACTTGCAGCTCCTCAAGTTGGAATACTCAAAAAACTTATAGTAGTCGATGTTGGAGAAGGACCTGTAATTATGTTAAATCCTGAAATACTTGAAAAAAATGGTGAACAAATAATAACTGAAGGCTGTCTGAGTGTTCCTAATAAAAACGGGGACGTTAAAAGACCTGAAAAACTTAAAGTTACATATACCGACTTACAGGGTAATTCTCATACAATAAAAACTGAAGGATTACTTTCAGTTGTAATTTCTCATGAAATAGATCATTTGAATGGGATTTTATTTATAGATAAAGTTATAAAAGAAACAGAACCAAAAGAAGGAGTTGTAAAAAGTTAAGATGAATATAATTTTTATGGGCACTCCCGAATTTGCAGTTCCTACTTTAGAAAAACTAATTCAAAAGGAGAGTATTAACATTCCTCTGGTAGTAACACAACCTGATAGGAAGAGCGGAAGAGGGAGAAAAATAAAAAAAAGTCCCGTTAAAAAAACTGCAGAAAAAAATAATATAGATTTATTCCAACCTGAAAATATTAACGAATTTAGAAGTATTGAAATTATAAAAAAGATGGAAGTAGATTACATTGTTGTTGTTGCTTATGGACAGATTTTAAGTAAAGAAATATTAGAACATCCTGATAAAGGTTGTATAAATGTACATGCCTCTGTCTTACCAAAATATAGGGGTGCTGCACCAATAAATTGGGCTATAATAAATGGAGAAAAGGACACAGGTGTAACTACAATGCTTATGGAAGAAGGATTGGATACGGGAGATATATTAAAAATAAATAAAATTAATATAAGCAGTGATATGAATGCCGGGGAGCTACATGATGCTTTAAAAGATATAGGCGGAGAATTACTTATTAAAACTATTGAAGAAATAGAGTCTAATGAAATTAGCCCTGAAAAGCAAGATGAAAGCAAAGCATCTTATGCACCTATTTTAAATAAAAAAACTGGTTTTATTAAGTGGGCAAAAACATCTTTAGAAATACATAATTTAATTAGAGGATTGTATCCATGGCCTGGGGCTTATACATATTACAAAGATGAAAAATTAAAAATAATCAAATCAGAAGTTAAAAATAAAAACATAAATAGTTCAATTGGTGAAATCGTTGAAGTTTCAAATGAAGGAATAGAAGTACAAACTGGCGAAGGCATTTTGATAATTAAGGAATTACAAATGCCTGGAAAAAGAAAAATGTCGGTTAAAGATTATTTGTTGGGAAACAGTATAGAAACTAATATAATTTTGAAGTGAGGTGCTTAATATGTATTTTTATGATTCAACATTTTTAATTTTAATACCAGCTTTAATAATATCAGCAATAGCTCAGTTAAAAATTAAAAGTACTTATCAAAAATATGAAAAAAAATATATACAAAAAGGATTTACCGGATATGATGTGGCAAAAGCTATTTTAAAAGAGAATAATTTAAACGAGGTTAGAGTTGAAGAAACAAAAGGAAAGTTAAGTGATCATTACGATCCCAGAAAAAATGTTATTAGATTGTCAAAAGATGTTTACAGTGGATCGTCAATAGCTTCATGTAGTATAGCAGCTCATGAAGTAGGCCATGCTATTCAGCATGCAAACAAATATTTTCCTATTACTGTAAGAGATACTTTGGTTCCTATAGCTAATTTTGGATCTAAGTCAGTTTGGATATTTGTTATGTTGGGCATTTTCTTAAGCATACCAAGTCTTATACAAGTTGGTGTAATATTGTTTGCTGGAATTGTGCTCTTTCAAATTGTAACTCTACCTGTTGAGTTTAATGCTAGTAAAAGAGCTTTATCAAATCTTAAAGGATTTAATATGTTATCAAGTGAAGAAATGAAAGGTGCTAAAAAAATGCTAAATGCTGCTGCTTTCACATATGTTGCAGCTACCCTAGTTGCTATATCTCAACTACTAAGACTTTTAGCATTATCAAATAGAAGAAGATAGTAGGTGTCTATGGAATATAAGTATAGAGAATATGCGATAGAAATTTTATATGAAATAAATAACAATGATGGTTATTCTAACATTTTGTTAAATGAGTATATGAATAGAATTCACAACCAAAAAGAAAGGAATTTATTAAATATAACTGTAATAGGAGTTTTAGAAAATAGGATTTATTTAGACTGGATAATAAAGAAGTTATCTAATACTAAATTCAACAAGATTTCTAAAAAAATTTTAGAAATTCTAAGAATTGGAGTTTATCAAATAGAATTTTTGAACAATATTAATCCTAAAACTGTTGTATATGAAAGTGTAGAAGAAGCAAAAAAACACAAGAATAAGTATTTAGCTAAATATGTTAATGGAATTTTAAGAAATTATTTAAGAAAAAGAGTTGAATTAAATAAATCCTTAGAAAACCTCAAAATTAAAGAATATCTATCAATAAAATATTCTTATCCGATTCCATTTATAGAAAAACTAAAAAAAGAGTTTGATGATAAACAAATAAAAAAAATACTAAAATCATTAAATAAAAGACCCGATCTTACTATAAGAACGAATACTACATTAATAAATAGAGATGAACTAAGTGATAAATTAAAAGAACAAAAAATAAATACTGAAAAAACTAAATTCTCTGACAATGGAATCAATGTTTTAAATTCTGACTTTTTCTCTCTTAAAGACTTATATGAAGATGGATTATTCTCTATACAAGGAGAAAGTTCTATGATAGCGATAGAAGTACTTAATCCAAAAAAAGACTCTAAAATTTTGGATTTATGTAGTGCTCCAGGAGGTAAAGGTCTTTACTCTGCAGAATTAATGGAAAATACAGGATGGGTAGATTGTAGAGATATTTACATAAATAAAATCAATATAATAGAAGAACAAGTAAGCAGATTGAAATTAAAAAATGTTAATGTAAAGTTAGAAGATTCTACGAAACTTAATAATGAATATATTGAAAATTATGATTACTGTATTGTTGATGTGCCATGCACAAACTCAGGAATAATAAGAAGAAAGCCAGAGATTAAATACAAAACTAATCTAAACAATCTCTCTGATCTAAAAGAAAAGCAGCTAAAAATCTTAGAAAATGCAGGGAGATACTTAAAGCCAGAAGGTGAAATAATTTATTCAACGTGTTCAATATTTAAAGAAGAGAATATAGATATAATTAATAAGTTTTTAGAATCTAACAAAAATTTTTCTTTGATGTCCATAGACAAAAAATTTTGCAGCATAGATAAAAATCATATAAAAGGGTATCTAAATATTTATCCATACGTAGATAATTTAGATGGATTTTTTATTGCAAAAATTAAAAAAACTAAAATTTGATAGAAATAACAATTATGGTATAATATAATGAATTTGGAGAAATACAATGTATATAAATAATTTAACGCTAGAAAAATTAAAAATAGAATTAAATACCAATCTAAAATTAAAAACTTTTAGAGGGGAACAGATTTTTAGATGGATCCATGATAAAAAAATTACTGATCTTAATGATGCTCAAAATTTATCCATCGATATAATCAATAAAGTAAAAGAAAATTATAAAATGGATAATTTAGAGAAGGTACAGGTTATTGAATCAAATGAAGATAAAACAAAAAAATATCTTTTTAAATTAGAAGATGATAATATTATCGAATCAGTATATATGGAATATAAACATGGAAATAGTATATGTATATCTTCTCAAGCAGGATGTAGAATGAATTGCAAATTTTGTGCTTCTACTAAAAATGGTCTTGATAGAAATTTAAGAGCATCAGAGATGTTAGAACAGATATATTCTATTGAAAGAGATTTAAATATTGATATTGATAGTGTAGTGGTAATGGGGACAGGAGAACCTTTTGAAAATTTTGATAATTTATTGGATTTTTTAGATATAATAACCAGTGATAAAGGTAAAAATCTAAGCAAAAGGAAAATCACTATTTCAACATGTGGAATAGTCCCTAAAATATATGAATTAGCGGATAAAGAGCAACCGTATAATTTAGCTATATCCATGCATTCACCAATACAAAAAAACAGGGAAGAACTTATCCCTTCTGCAAAACAGTATAAAATAGAAGATATTGTGCAAGCATGTGAATACTATTATAATAAAACTAATAGAAGAATAACCTATGAGTACATACTAATAGAAGGATATAATGATAGTAAAGAAGATAAAAAGCAACTAATTAGTCTATTAAAAGATCAAAACTGTTTAGTTAATATTATATCCTTAAACCCAATTAAAGAATTTGATGGAAAAACACCTAATAAAAAAGTAATGCATGAATTTAAAGATTTTCTTAAAAAAAACGGAGTAAATGCAACTGTAAGAAGAAAGTTAGGTGGAGATATAGACGGAGCATGTGGGCAGTTAAGAAGAAAATTTAAATAGGGGATACTATATGGTAATAAAATATGTTTCTGATGTAGGAAAAATTAGAGAAAAAAATGAAGATAGTTATACAGTTATAAAAGATGATAAATTTATAGTGTTAGCGGTTGCTGATGGCATGGGAGGACACAATGCTGGAGATCGCGCGAGTAAAATTGCAGTAGACACAATAAAGAAAACATTTAATAAAATGAACGATAGTTTATATAAAAGAGAAATAGATGAAATCGAATTTTTAAAGACTATTTTCAAAGAGTGCAATCATAAAATTTATACAACAGCAACGGAAATTTCAGAATATTCAGGAATGGGGACTACTCTTACTATTTCTGTAATTAATAAAGAAAATAACAAGGTATTTATAGGAAATATTGGAGATAGTAGATGTTATATTATAAATACTTTAGAAGATAAAATAAAAAGAATTACTAAAGATCATTCTTTAGTAGAAGAAATGATAAAAAATAATGAAATATCAAAGGAAGAAGCTTTTAATCATCCAAAGAAAAATATTATCACTAGGGCATTAGGACCTGATAAAACCGTAGATGCTGATATTTTTTTTACGGATATTGATGATAAGAGTATAATCCTATTATGTACTGATGGTTTAACAAATCATTTGAAAGATGAAGAAATAAAAAATATAATAATAGAAAATAATGAAGAATCTGTACACATGTTAATAGAAGAAGTAAATATAAGAGGTGGGTGTGATAATACTACTATAATAGTTTTTATAGTAGATAATGAGGTGAAATATGAATAAAAAAGTACTTAATAATAGATATGAAATAATTGAAAAAATAGGCGGAGGCGGAATGGCTGAAGTTTATAAAGCAAAATGTAGAGTATTGGACAGGTATGTTGCTGTTAAAATTTTAAGAAGTGAATTTGTTGAAGATGA
Organism: uncultured Clostridia bacterium; assembly: GCA_964574015.1. GTDB lineage: Bacteria > Bacillota > Clostridia > Tissierellales > Dethiosulfatibacteraceae > UBA8670. The sequence continues at coordinate 85,673 of CAZNLP010000001.1, forward strand.
GGAATTTATTAGCAAATTTAAAGATGAATCTCAAGCAGCAGCAAAATTAAATCATAACAACATAGTGAATATATATGATACAGGTATAGATAGAGATATTCATTATATAGTTATGGAATATGTTGAAGGAACTACTTTAAAAGAATACATAAAAAATAATAAACCAATAGACATAAAAGAATCTATAAATATTGCATGTCAAATAGGTGAAGCATTAAGACATGCACATTCAAATAAAATAATTCATAGAGATATCAAGCCTCAAAATATTTTGCTAACAAAAGATAAGGTTGCAAAAGTTGGAGATTTTGGAATAGCCAGAGCTATTTCTGAAAAAACTATTACGAATTCAGATAAATCTATCGGCTCAGTACATTATTTTTCTCCTGAACAAGCAAGGGGAGGATATGTAGATAATAGAACAGATATATATTCATTAGGAGTAGTTTTGTTTGAAATGGTGACTGGAAGAGTACCTTTTGATGGAGATACACCTATTTCAGTAGCTTTAAAACATGTTAACGAAAACATGTCGAAGCCTTCAAAATACAATGAAGATATACCTGATAAACTTGAAGAAATAATATTAAAGTCTACAAATAAAATACAAAGATTAAGATATCACAATATAGATGAAATGATAGAAGATTTAAAAAATGTTTTTGAACAAAATGAAAAGAAAGCTTATATACCAATCAAAGACGACCTAGAGAAAGAAGAAGCCCTTAGAAAATTTTTTGAATCTGATAATGAAAATAATAAAACAGAAAGAAAAAATAATAAAAAGTCTTATAATAGTAAAAAATACAAAAATGAAAATGAAGAAGAACCAAAAGAAAAATCTGGAAACAATAAAAAATTAAAGACAACAATATTGGCGGTTTTATTAGCTCTTATAATTACAGGGACAATAACCATATTAGCAATAAATTATATAAGAGGATACTTAGTTACAGAAGAATATGATATGCCGGATATTGTTGGACTTGATGTTGAAGAAGCTGAAGAAATAATAACAGATTTAGGTTTGCAATTTGAAGTTGAAGATAGGGTTCATAATTCAGATTATGAAGAAGGAGAAGTTATAACTCAAAATATCAAACCGGATTCAAAGGTAAAAGAAATCTTTCCTATAAAAGTTATAGTAAGTCTAGGCGAGAAATTGGTCGAAGTTCCTAGTATTATAAACGAGCATTCTAATGAAAGCTCTATTATAATAAGAGAAGCTGGTTTGGAAGAAGGAGAAATAACATATGAATTCAGCGAACAAATTCCATGGGGTCTAGTTATAAGACAGGACCCAGAAGCTGGAGAAGAAGTTTCAGAAGGTACAGAAATTTCGTATGTTGTAAGTAAAGGCCCTGAAGTTGAATATCTTTTAATGCCTAACCTTATAGGATTATCACGAGAAGAAGCAGAAAATACAATTTTATCTAAAGGTTTTAGTATAGGAACTGTTTCAGAAAGATCAAACGATGAATATGAATCCGGAATTATATACTATCAGAGTTATCCTGCCGGAACAGAGATAGAAGTTGGAACCTCTATAGATATTATAGTAAGTACAGGATCTGAAGAAGAACCACCTGAAGAAAATGACTCAACTACAGACTCGGGTTTAGAAGGGCAACTAGATGAAAAGATGATCATAATAGAGCTACCGGCTGGAAGAGAAATGATATCCGTAATAGTAGAAAGAGTTACAGATGATACAAGAGAAACTGTTTATTCTGGTAATCATACATCAGAAGAAGACCCAATATCAATACCTGTAACAGGATCAGGATTACAGAAATTTGAAATATTTATAGATAGTGAATTTATTGAAAGTAGGGAAATAAATTTTGGAGAATAATATTAAAACTGGGAAAATTATAAAAGTATTAGGTGGTTTTTATTATATATACAACAATGGTACAGAAATAGAATGTAGAGCTAGAGGGAGTTTTAGAAAAGATAAAATTAAACCTTTAGTAGGTGATATAGCTAATTTTAGAGTACCGGAAAGTGAAGAACATCTTGGATATATAGAAAAAATTCATGATAGGAAAAATTTTTTAGTAAGACCACCAGTATCAAATATTGATCAAAGTATTGTGGTTTTTGCAGTAAAAGATCCAAATCCTAATTTTATTTTACTTGATAAATTTCTCATAAATTCCTTGATTGAAAACATAGAGCCGATAATATGTATTAATAAAATAGATTTAGATGAAGATAAATCTGTAGAAATTTCAAAATACTATGAGAAATCGGGATTTAAGGTAATACTTACATCAAAGTATTTAGATGATACGATACTAAAAGTAAAAAACACATTAAAGAATAAAACTACTGTATTCGCAGGTCCTTCGGGGACCGGCAAATCATCCCTTTTAAATTCTATTAAACCAGGACTTAATATTAAGACTGGAGAAATTAGTAAAAAGTTAAAAAGAGGGAAGCATACTACTCGGCATGTTGAAATGATAGAAATAATAGAAAACAGTTGGGTAGTAGATACAGCTGGATTCTCAAATCTCAACTTAAAAGGAGTAGATAAATACAATTTAAAAGATTATTATAATGAATTTAAAGATTATTACTGCAGATTTGACGATTGCATACATCATAAAGAACCTGGATGTGATGTAATTGAAGCTGTAGAAAAAGGAGAAATAAGCAAACTTAGATATGACAATTACTTAAAAATACTTAGTGAATTAAAGGAAGGAGTCTATTAAATGAAATTTATAGCCCCATCTATACTCTCTTCTGATTTATCTAATATTTATGAACAGATTAGAGAAGTAGAAGAAACTGGTTGCAAATACCTTCATATAGACGTTATGGATGGTCATTTTGTTCCAAATATAACTATAGGACCACCCTATATAAAATCATTAAGAAAACACAGTGATATGATTTTTGATGTTCATCTTATGATAGAGAATCCTGAGAAATATATTGATGATTTTTCAGAGGCTGGAGCTGATATTATTACAGTTCATCAAGAAGCTTCACCTCATTTACATAGATTAGTACAAAAGATTAAAGATAATAATAAAATGGCAGGAGTTTCTTTAAATCCATCAACACCGGTAGATAGTTTGAAAAATATTATAGATGATATTGATTTGTTATTAATTATGAGTGTAAACCCGGGCTTCGGGGGACAAAAATTTATAAATTCTATGGAAAAGAAAGTCTTAGAAGCTTCAAAGATGATAGAAAATTCATCGAAAAATATTTTGCTTGAAATAGATGGAGGAATAAATAAAGAAAATATTCATTATTTAAATAAATATGATATAGATATATATGTTTCTGGTTCAGCTGTTTTTAAAAATGGAAATATAAAAGAAAATTACAAATATCTTATGGATTCAGTAAATGGATAAATATGCTTTAGTTTTGGCTGGTGGTGAGGAGGTCAATAAGGAAGTTATATTTGATCATATAAAAAATGCAGATTTAATAATAGGTGCTGATAAGGGAGCTGAAACAGCATATAAATATAATTTTAATGTAGATTTGATTGTTGGAGACTTTGATTCTATTGATTCAGATACTCTCAATAAATTTGATACTGAAAAGATGAAATACCCAAAAGAAAAAGATAAAACAGATTTAGAATTAGTATTAGATTATATAGTAGAAGAAGGTTATAAAAAAATTATCATACTAAATGCTTTAGGCAATAGAATAGATCATACTTTAGGTAATTTATTTTTATTGGAAAAGTATTCCGGTCAAGATATTAAAATAATAGATAATAATTCTGAAGCTTTTGTAATTAATGAAACTGAAGTAATTGTCAAAAACAGAAAAAATTATATTTTGTCAATCATACCAATAAGTGAAAAATTAGAAATAGAAAAGTTACTGGGGGTTAAGTACCCGCTAAGTGATAAAATAGTAAAACGAGGATCATCACTATGTATAAGTAATTTAATCAAAGAAGAAAAATGTCTTATATCTATTAAAAAAGGTAAGGCTTTTATAATAATAACAAAAATTATGGAGGAATAGTATGGAGAAAGCAAACATAAAAAAAATTTTTAAAAACCCTGATTTATTTTACGGTCAGGATGTAAACATAAAAGGATGGATAAGAACTATTCGTACATCTAAAAATATAGGATTTATTGAAATTAACGATGGAACTTTTTTTAGTAATATTCAGATTATTTTTGATAATAGTTTAGAAAACAATGAAGAAATAAGAAAATGTACAACAGGAACTGCTTTAAATATAACTGGAGAGTTAGTTAAAACACCAGATGCGAAACAGGATTTTGAAATTCAAAGTAAAAGCATAGATATAGTTGCAAGTACTTCTGAAGATTATCCATTACAGAAAAAAAGACATACATTTGAATATCTAAGAAAGATAGCACACTTAAGACCAAGAACTAATACTTTTTCAGCTGCATTTAGAGTAAGATCTACAACCGCTTTTGCAATACATAAGTTTTTCCAGGAAAAAGATTTTGTATACTTAAATAGTCCGATTATTACATCAAATGATGCTGAAGGTGCAGGAGAAATGTTTAACGTTACAACTTTTAATATTGAAGATGTAATAGAGAATAGAAAAAAGGTTGATTTTACAGAGGATTTCTTTGGTAAAAAAACAAATCTTTCAGTGAGCGGCCAGCTGGAAGCTGAGGCATATGCATTAGCTTTTAAAAATGTTTATACCTTTGGACCAACCTTTAGAGCAGAGAATTCAAACACAAAAAGACATGCTTCAGAATTCTGGATGATTGAACCTGAGATGGCCTTTGCAGATTTGAATGACGATATGGATACGGCAGAAGAGATGATTAAATATGTAGTAAATTATGTAATGGAAAATAATATTGAAGAAATAGAGTTTTTTAATAAATTTATAGATAAAGGACTTATTAAAAGACTAAACAATTTAAGGAATTCTAGCTTTGAGAGAATTACATATACTGAAGCTGTAGAAATTTTAAAAGATTCAAAGGAAGCTTTTGAATTTGAAGTAGAATGGGGAATTGATTTACAAACAGAACATGAGAGGTATATAACTGAAAAAGTATATAATAAACCTGTATTTGTAAAAGATTATCCTAAAGATATTAAAGCTTTTTATATGAAATCGAATAATGATAATAAAACAGTAGCAGCAGTAGACTTATTAGTACCTGGAGTAGGAGAACTTGTTGGCGGAAGTCAAAGAGAAGATAATTATGACAAACTTGTAGAAAGAATGGATCAAATGGGAATACCTCAAGAAGAGCTGGAATGGTATTTAGATTTACGTAGATTTGGATGTGCTCCCCATTCAGGATTTGGATTGGGATTTGAAAGATTAATTATGTATCTAACGGGATTATCAAATATAAGAGATGTTATCTCATTTCCTAGAACTCCAAAAAATGCCGATTTTTAGAACTTTAAAATAAAAAAACGGATATATTTAAATATATCCGTTTTAAGATTTTATTTTTATAGAGCCCTTTCTACGTTACCTGAACGTAGGCATCTTGTACATACATACTTTCTTTTTGGAGAACCATTCTCCATAACTTTAACCTTTCTTATGTTTGGTTTCCAAGTTCTTTTAATTTTTCTATCAGCATGTGTGATATGATTACCAGACAATTTACCTTTTCCACACACTTCACAATAGTTAGCCATTTTTACACCTCCTACTAAGCTCTAAGAATAACCTAATATAATTTCTAAAATCAACTATAATATTTTAACATTAAAAATAATTTATTGCAATAATATTTTTTAATTAGTATAATAAAGTTTGAAAGTAAATATATGGAGGGATATTATGTCTATTAAGGTTAATAATAAACATGGAAATATAAATATTGATGACCAAGTTATTGCGTCATTAGCAGGTATATCAGCAATGGAGTGTTATGGTATAGTTGGTATGTCTTCAAAAAATGCAACAGATGGTTTTTTTGAACTACTAAAGAAAGAAAATATTACAAAAGGTGTAAAAGTTACTACAGAAGATAATAAGTTAACAATAGACTTATATGTTGTATTACAATATGGTGTTAAAATATCAGCAGTAGCTGAAAATATAATTTCTAAAGTTAAATATAGTATTGAAAAATATTCAGAACTAGAAGTGGATAGTGTTAATATAAATGTGCAGGGAGTAAGAGTTCAATAAAGGAGGCAGCAAAATGAAGCAAATAGATATTAGTGAAATTAAAAATATATATAAAAATTTAGCAACAAATTTAGAAAACAATAAACATATAGTAGATTCATTAAATGTATTTCCAGTACCTGATGGAGATACAGGTACAAATATGAATCTAACAATGCAGTCTGCATTAAAAGAATTATTAGCATGTGACTCTTTAGACTTGTACAGCATTTTTAAATCAGCTGCTAATGGAGCTCTTATGGGTGCAAGAGGAAATTCAGGTGTAATATTATCTCAACTTCTAAGAGGCTTTGCAGAAGGTTTTAAAGGAGAAGAAGAGGTTACTACTAAGACTATAGCTAATGCTATGGATAAGGCATCTAAGACGGCTTACAAAGCTGTTATGAAACCAATTGAAGGTACTATACTGACTGTAGCGAGAGAGTCAGCAGAAAAAGCTGTAGTTGTATCTAAAAATACTGAAGATATTATTGAATTTTTAGATATAGTTGTAGAACAGGCTAAAGATACTTTGGAAAGAACACCAGAGATGCTTGAAGTATTAAAAAAATCCGGTGTTGTAGATGCTGGAGGGAAAGGTTATCTTTTACTTATAGAAGGGGTTCTGCTAACCTTAAAAGGAGAAAAACTTGTTTCTGAAACACCAGCAGAAATTGAAATAAAGGATACGGAAGAAGAATTGAATAAAATTAGTAATGTCGATGACATTAAATTTGCATATTGTACTGAATTTATGGTACAAAATACAGAAGTAACCAGACAGGAGTTCCTTAAACAAATAAAAGAAAAAGGGGATTCTATAGTTTGTATTAAAAATGATGAAATCTTAAAAGTCCACATACATACAAATAATCCTGGAAATATACTTGAAATAGCTGGAAGACATGGAGAATTATCTAATATAAAAATAGAAAATATGAAAGAGCAATTTAGAGAACTCAACAAAAGTAAAAAAAATGAGTATAAAAAATACAGTTTTGTTTCTATTGGTATGGGAGAGGGAATCAAGAATTTATTTAAGGACCTTATGGTGGATGAATTTATTTCCGGTGGACAGACTATGAATCCAAGTACTGAAGATATTTTAAAGTCAATAAACAATGTATCTGGAGAAAATGTTTTTATTCTACCAAACAACAGTAATATTATTCTAGCTGCAAATCAAGCAGCTGAATTATCCGATAGAAATATAATTGTTATCCCAACTAAAACTATTCCTCAAGGAGTTTCTGCAATGCTTGCATTTGATGAGGAAGAATCACCTGAAATTAATAAAGAAAATATGATTGACAGCATTAAGGAAATTAAAACAGGACAAATAACTTATGCAGTAAGAGACACTGCTGTAGATACTAAAGATATAAAGAAGGATGACATTATTGGAATTTTTGACGGAAATATTGTTTCACATGGTGAAGAAATGAAAAAAGTTATTTTTGAATTAACTGAAAAAATGATAGATGAAGATAGCTATTTAGTTACTTTATATTATGGAGAAGATGTTAACAAAGATGAAGCTGAAGAAATTAAGAAAAAGATTGAAGAAAAAGCTTCAGACTGTGATGTAGAAATGATTAATGGAGGACAGCCACTGTATTATTACATAATTTCAGTTGAGTAAAGCGGTGATAACTTGGAAGATATTTTAGATTATAATATAGATAATATTAAAGGAATAGGTCCTAAATACAAAAAATATCTTAATAAAGTAGGTATTTATACTATTAGAGACCTATTTTATTATTTGCCCTACGATTATGAAGATAGAAGATTTCCTGTAAAAGTAAGTGAACTTGTAGATGGTAATAAATTTTTAATACATGTATCTATAGATAGAGAACCTAAACTAATCACAACTAGAAAAAAATTGACAATATTAACAAGTAAAGCTGGGGATGAAACAGGAGAAGTAGAAATAAAATGGTTTAATCAACCTTATATTAAAAATAAAATACTAGTTAATAAAAATTATTATATGTACGGTACAGTAAAAAAAGAGAATCACAAAATAATTTTACTGAACCCTGAAATTAGTCTTAATTTAAATGAAAAATTCGGTTCAATTGTTCCAAAATATTCTCTAACAAAGGGATTAACTAATAATTTTATGATAAAAATTTTAAAAGAAGCTTTTAATAAATATTTAAATGATTTAAAAAATATATTTAATGACGATATTTATAATAAGTACAACATAGAAAAAAGAAGAAAAGCTTTATACAATGCACACTTTCCACAAGATTATAAAACTTTGAGGAAAAGCATTGAATACATAGAAATAGAAAAGTTAGTTTTAATGCAAATTGCTTTTGAAAAAAGAAAAAAAATACTTTCTAAAAAAAATAGCAACATAATTGATAGGAATAAAAAACTAGATTTATTTATAAAATCATTACCATTCAAATTAACAGAGTGTCAGAGAAGAGTTTTAGCTGAAATTTTAAAAGATCTACAAAAAGAAAATTCTATGAATAGATTACTGCAGGGAGATGTAGGCTCAGGTAAAACAATAGTTGCTTTTTTAACTTTGATAAATGCAGTCTTAGAAGGTTATCAAGGAGCATTAATGGTTCCGACAGAGGTTTTAGCAAAACAACACTATGAAACTTTTATCAAATTATTTGGTGATTTTAAAATTAAGATAGACGTTTTATATAGTAGTCTAAATAAAAAGGACAAAGATGAAATTATTAATAACATAAAAGAAGGTAAGACATCTATAGTAATAGGTACACATTCTTTAATACAAAATAGTGTGAATTTTAAACAATTAGGATACATAGTAACTGATGAACAGCATAGATTCGGAGTTGAACAGAGAGGTAAGTTAATAAACAAGGGCAAGAATCCCCATGTTTTAGTTATGAGTGCTACACCTATACCCAGAACCTTAGCATTAATAATTTACAACGACTTGAATATTTCAACTATTAATAAAAATCCACCAGGAAGAAAAGAAATAAAAACTCATATTATTAGTAAAAATGGAAAAGGAAAATTATATAAATTTTTAAAAAAGAAGATAAATAAAGGAGAGCAAGCCTATATAGTCAGTCCATTAATTGAAGAATCAGAAAAAATTGAAAATATTAAATCAGCTGAAGAAATTTTCCGGAAATTTTTAAAATCAAATTTTACCGAGTCAGAGGTATGTTTAATACATGGGAAATTAAAAAGTGAAGAAGCAGAAAAAGTAATTAATAGATTTAAAAAAGGTATTTGTAAAATACTTGTATCAACTACTGTTATTGAAGTAGGGATAGATATAAAAAATGCAACTATAATGATTATAGTAAATGCAGAGAGATTTGGATTAGCACAATTACATCAACTAAGGGGTAGAGTAGGAAGAGGAAGTAGACAGTCTTATTGTTTTTTGTTAACTGAATCTAAATCAGAAAAATCTATAAATAGATTAAAAATACTAGAAAAAACTAATAACGGGTTTGAAATTTCAAAAGAAGATTTACAAATAAGAGGACCGGGTGAATTTCTTGGAACTAAACAAAGTGGAAATTTAGATAATTTAATAAATTTTGATATAAAAAATATAAAGGTATCTAAAGAAATAAAAGAAATTATAATAAAAAAAATTGATGAAAATACTTATAACTATGATAAAATAATGAATGAAGTTAATCAAGTATACAAAAAGAAAGTAACTTTGAATTAAGGAGGATAATTTTTGAGAATAATCACAGGGAAAAAAAGAGGACTAAAACTAAATGTCCCAAAAGAAAATAATATTAGACCAACCTTAGACAGAATTAAAGAATCTATTTTTAATATAATATCACCTATTAAGGAAAATTCTACAATAATAGATCTATTTGCAGGCACAGGAAATATTGGATTAGAATTTATCAGCAGAGGATCAAATAAAGTTTATTTCGTTGATAAATCTCCTGGGAGCATTAATCTGCTAGAATCAAATATAGAGAAATGTAATTTTGAAGAACAATCAGAAGTTGTACATAAAAGTTATGAAAAGTTTCTAGAAGATATGAAGTTTAAAAATACAGAAATTGATTATATATATGTAGATCCACCTTATGGAGAAATAGATATAAATATTATTTTGAAAAATATATTAAATAGTAATATAATAAATAATAATACCTTATTAATTTACGAAGACGATATAAACTCAAATATTAAAAATGAAAACTTTAAAATTGTAGATGAGCGTAAATATGGAAATATTCACGTAAAATTTTTAAAAAAGAGGTAAATATATGAAAGTAATGTATTCTGGAAGCTTCGATCCTATTACCTGTGGACACTTAGATATAATAAAAAGAGTAGCATTAAAATTTGAAAAAGTAAAAGTTGTCATTTTTGACAATTATTCTAAGAGACATTCATTTTCTGTACAAGATAGGTATGATTTTATTAAAGATGCGACAAAAAATATTCAAAATGTTGAAGTGGATATTGCAAAAGGTATGCTGGTAGATTATGCCAAAAAAAATGATATTAAAGTAGTAATTAGAGGGCTAAGAGCTGTATCTGATTATGAATATGAGTTAAAAATAGCATCAATGAATAAATTTTTAAATGAAGGACTAGAGACTTTATTTATGTTAGCATCACCGGAGTATTCATTTATAAGTTCAAGTGTAGTAAAAGAAATTGCTAAACTTGGAGGAGATTTTAATGGATTAGTTCCAGAGACTGTAGAAAAAGCTTTAATTAAAAGATATAAGGAGGATTAATTTTGGAAATAATAAACCTATTAGAACAATTAGAAGATACTATTGAAGAAGCCTCAAAAGTCCCTATGTCTAATAAAGCAGTTATTAATAAAGAAGAAGTTTTAGAAATAATAACTGAAATTAGATTGAATCTACCTGATGAAATAAAACAGGCTGCATGGATAAAGAAAGAAAGACAGAGAATTTTAGAAGAAACACAATCTGAAGCTAATAAAATATTAAATGATGCTCAAGACAGACAAAGCTATCTGATTGATGATCATGAGTTAACAAAAAAAGCAGAACAGCAGGCTATAGAAATAGAAGAAAGAGCAAGAAAAAAAGCTCAAGAAATTAAAAGTGGAACATATAATTATTGTGATAAACTACTTGGAAAGACTCAAGATAGTCTTGAAGAAATGCTTGAAGTTGTAGTTAAAAATCGTGAAGAAGTAAAAAAAATATAAGAGATTTAATCTCTTATATTTTTATATATGGAGTTTTTGTATACTCTAAATTCATAAAATTTTCATTTAAAATTTTACTATAATATATATCGCTACTTATACAGGTTTTATTGAAAATTAGATTATCAGTGATAGTATGATTAAATCTTTTAAAATCAGAATATTTAGTAATGTAATTAAAAGAACTATTGTTTTTCATAAAATTAAAACCATTGTCATCTGCAGCTAATACATTTAGGTAGGTTAATTCAGAAACTTTTAAATTATTATAATATTTTTTTTCTAAATTTAAAAGGATATTAGTTAAAGCACGAGAAATTTTAGCATGGGTATATCTTTTGCTGGAAATAAGCTCTATTAAAGAATTAATATCCTCTGATTTATCAATCATGTTGTAAATTCTATTATGAAGACCTTCACTTACATCGTATATATCTTTTAATATCTCTGGTCTTTTAATTAGAACCGAATGCTTAATAATTTCAAAATATAAATTTAATCTATTAAATTTAGTATAACTTTTTTTAAAGGAGAGTATTTCATTGTATGAATTAAATGGAAGTGAGTCTTTAGTTTTAATTAAATCTCCATTTAAAATAGATTTTCTAATTGCAGTTGCACTCGAATAATTTTCTGCAATTTTTTGAGATTTGTAATCTGGACCTATTCTTTTTATATTATAAGGTATTATTTCACTCTTAAGCTCTTTAATTTTTTTGAGATATTCTAATGCCAGAATATTGTTAGACTTAAAAATATCTTTAGTATTGAACTTTTCTCCAAGAGCTAAGTTAAATGATTTAGGGTAGGAGAACCCACTATTTAAATAATCAGATAATCTAATTTTAAAATCATCAGTTAAAACATGACTGCTAATTTCATTAAGAATTGTGATATCTTCAACTTCTGTTCCAAAACACAAGTAATCAATTCCAATTTTATCTAATATTCCTACAGACCCTTTTGAAAAAACATCTGCATTTTGAGTAGAATAAAGAACAGGTAACTCGAGAACTATATTAACTCCATTTTTTACTGCAACTTTACTCCTAGTCCATTTATCAATTAAGGCTGGTTCACCTCTCTGAACAAAATTACCACTCATGATTGCTATTACAACATCTGGATTTAGTTCTTTTTTTATTTGATCTATAAAATATTTATGTCCATTATGAAATGGATTAAACTCAACAATTACTCCTACTACTTTCATAAGCACCTCCAATTAATAGTATATCCTATTGTTTGATTAGAAACAATTATAAAAGTTGATTTTTTTTATAATATATATTAATATATAAGTCAGTTATTATAAAATGGAGGTATATTATGAATGTATTAGTTATTAATTGTGGTAGTTCATCTTTGAAATACCAGCTTATTAACATGGAAAACGAAAATGTATTAGCGAAAGGTTTAGCTGAAAGAATAGGACTTGATGGTGTCGTAAAACACGAAGCAGTAGGAAAAGAAGAAGTAAAACGTGATGAAAAACTAAATGACCACAAAGATGCAATAAAGGTAGTTTTAAATCTACTTGTTGATGAAAAAGTGGGAGCAATTGATTCTTTAGAAGAAATTGATGTGGTAGGACATAGAGTTGTTCATGGTGGAGAAAAATTTGCAGGATCAGTAATTATAAATGATGAAGTAATAGAAGCCATGGAAGAATGTGTTGATTTAGCACCTTTACATAACCCACCAAACATAACAGGTATAAAAGCATGTCAGGAACTAATGCCGAATGTTAAGATGACAGGTGTATTTGATACTGCTTTTCATCAAACAATGTCTAAAAAGGCATATATATATCCGTTACCATATGAATTATATGAAGAACTAGGGGTTAGAAAATATGGATTTCATGGAACATCTCATAAATATGTAGCACATAGAGTAGCTGAACTTATAGGAGAAGATATAGAAGATTTAAAAATTATTACTTGTCATTTAGGTAATGGTGCTTCAGCAACTGCAATAAGAAATGGAAAATCTGTGGATACAAGTATGGGACTAACACCATTAGAAGGATTAGCAATGGGAACAAGAAGTGGAAGTATAGACCCTGCTATAATAACCTTTTTAATGAACAAGAAAAATATGACTATTCAAGAAGTTGACGAACTACTAAACAAAAAATCTGGAGTTCTAGGTATTTCAGGAGTAAGTAATGACTTTAGAGACATAGAGGAAGCTGCAAATCAAGGAAATGAAAGAGCTAAATTAGCTTTAGATAAGTTTTATTATATTGTTAGAAAATATATCGGAAAGTATGCGGCAGCTATGGGTGGAATAGATGTATTGGTTTTCACAGCAGGTTTAGGAGAAAATTCAATTGTCGCAAGAAAAGAAATATGTGAAGACCTTGAATTTTTAGGAATAGAAATAGACGATGAAAGAAATAATGTAAGAGGAAAAGAACAATTAATATCAAAAGATAATAAGAAAGTAAAAGTATATGTAATTCCTACAAATGAAGAATTAATGATAGCTCGCGAAGCTGTTGAAATACTAGAAAACAAATAAAACTTGACAATTCTTATTAATTTATTTATAATTTTCCTTGCACTAGAGGTGATAATATGAAAATCTCTCTATTAGAATTTATAAAAGGAAAAGATAAAAAAATAGAGATTAAAGAAAATTTGGATAAAGATTACAATATTAATGATATTGATTTTGTAACTCCAATTTCAGTTTCATTACAGTTGTATAAAGTAGGCGATGACCTTTCAGGAAGTATAAGAGTTAAATATGAATATACTGAAGAATGTTCAAGATGTCTAAAAAAATATAAAAAGACTATTGAAAAAGAAGAAGATTTGTTTATAAGTTCTGAAAAAATAGCACCAGAAGATAAAGACTCAGATATATTTTATATTCAACTAGAAAATGACCAAATTGAAATAGATGATGTAGTTGAAGAAATATTTAATATAAATAGGCCATTAAAGCCTTTATGTGATGAAAATTGCGAAGGTCTTTGTCCTGAATGCGGAACAAATTTAAACGATGAAAAATGCAACTGTGATACAGATGAAATAGACCCAAGAATGGAACAGTTAAAAGAGTTACTGGACGAGGAGGTGTAGACATGGCAGTACCAAAGCGTAAAACGTCAAAAGCAAGAAGAGATAAAAGAAGAACAGCAAAAGAAAGAATATCTATTAAACAATATACAGAATGTCCTCAATGTCATGAAATGAAGTTACCGCATAGAGTATGTAATGAATGCGGATACTATGATGGAAAGAATGTATTAGATACTGAATAAAGAAGATAGCTTTTAAAGCTGTCTTTTTTATTGCAATTTAATATCTTCTAATGTATACTTATTTTTGAATACTTATA
>CAZNLP010000002.1:0-57391 GCA_964574015.1 uncultured Clostridia bacterium
TATAATCATTTATTCTTTTTGTCAAATTACAGGAATCAAAGTATTCTAAAATCATGATACTGTGTTTTCTATTGCCTCCCAACATATCTCTAAATTCTACTACGGTAATTTTTTTATTATCTTTAATATATCTTATTAACCTGTCTTTTATTTCTTCTAATTTTTTCTTTAGTATTACCTCATCTCTTGTAATTTCAATAAGTTCTCCTTTTGCTATCATATAGTCAATAATATTCTTTACTTCCTCATTATCTTTAAATTTCTGAATATTAACTAATGATTTGTTTTCTTCATCGAATTCATTTATAAATTTATCCTTTAGTTGATTCTGTCTTTCATTAAGAATCGGTTTAAATTCGTGAGTTGTAATAAGGTTATTTTCATCTTTTATAATATTTTTGTCTATCATTTCTTTGATAAAAATATTGTAAATATTTTTATTGATATAATCAAATAAATTGCTTCTTATTTCTTCCTTAGATATACCTATAGAAATACTATTATTATCTTCATTTGTTTTTAAATATTTTATAAGTCTTTTTTCATAACTTTTCTTAACCTCATTATCTATTATATAAAGATTATCACCGTATTTATAATTCGATATTATTCCCTCACTTTCCATTACTTTAAATATTTTAATTAAATAGTCCTGATTATATACTGTTCTTGTTATAAAATTTTCTATAGTCATGAAACTATTTTTTTCTTTTAAAATATAATGGATGTAGGATTTTAAATTTTCACCTTCTTTAAATTGAATACTATCGAAGTTGTTTGACATTTTTTTATTAGGAAAAGGATCTAGTACTACACCTCCTCCTATTGTTTCAAGAGGTGAGTAAAATCTTATAATGTATCTGTCGCCTCTTTTAGCTGTTATTTTTTCTTCGGTAGTTAATCTTATATAATTTTTTTCGTTTTTTACCAAATTATTTGCTTTATAGTTTATTCTTGATATTACTTCCTTAGTTCCTATATGCAAATGAACTCTTGAGTTATTAAGTATCTCCCTTTTCGTGTTTTTTAAAATTTTAACTTCACAATCAAGGGTATTAGTAGAATCTAATGTATCAGGTAAAGCTAAGTCATCTCCTCTTTGTATGTTTTTCTTGTCTATATCTCTTAGATTTATTGCCGATCTTTGACCTCCTAATACTCTATCTACATCTCTTCCAAATACCTGTAGATTTCTAATAGTTGATTTTAACTTTTTAGGATATATATATATATTATCTTCTTTCTTTAAAATCCCATTAGATAATGTTCCTGTTACAACAGTTCCTATACCTTTTAGACTAAAAACCCTATCTATAGCCATTCTCGGATTTTCAATATCTATTCTTCTGGTTTCTTCACTAGATATTTCTTTTATATGATTTTTTATTTCATCAATACCTTGGCTAGTAAGGGAAGAAGCTTTTATTATTTTAGAGTTTTCTAAAAAAGTTCCTTTGGTTAATTCTTTGATTTCTTCTTCAACTACTGATATAAGTTCATTTTCAACTAAATCAATTTTTGAAATAACTATAAATCCTTTTTTTACTCCCATCAATTCCAAAATGTTAAAATGTTCTATGCTTTGAGGCATTATACCTTCATCTGCTGATATTATAAGCATTACTGCATCTATTCCTGATACTCCTGCAACCATATTTTTTATAAATTTTTCATGTCCGGGAACATCTACAAATCCTACAGTAAAATCTTCATAATCTAAATGTGCAAAGCCAATATTTATTGTTATACCTCTTTTTTTTTCATCTTTTAAACTGTCTGTGTCTTTTCCTGTAATTGCTTTAATTAATGAAGTTTTTCCGTGATCAATATGACCTGCTGTTCCTATAGTTAAGTTATTCATTTGTCACTCCTAACATTCTTTTGATTGAATTAGTTATTATACTATAGTCTTTTTCAATAATAGTTTTACAGTCTATAAAAGCCTTTCCTTCTTCTATCCTAATTATAATAGGAACATCATTGTTTCTTAAAAATTCTTCTATTTCTCCTTCAGATAATCCATCTACTACAATTTCCAGACCCCAACTTTTTAATTTATCTAGAGGATAAGCACCTCCTCCAACTTTTGAATAACATTGTTTTATATTTACTTCTAATTTATTTGAATGTATATTTTTTAATTCTGCAAATAACTTTTCTGCTCTAATTTTCACTTTATCTGAGCTTTCAGTTATCATTCTTACTGTAGGGATTTTATTGTTTATAGTGTCAATATTTAAATAAGCTTTAAAAGTTTGTTCTAAAGCCATAATAGTAAATTTATCAACTCTTAATGCTCTAAGAAGTTGATTTATTTTAATTTTTCTTATATATTTTTTTGAACCTACTATTACACCACATTGAGGTCCTCCAAGAAGCTTATCTCCACTAAAAGTAACTATGTCTATTCCATTTTTTAAAGTTTCCTGTACTGTTGGCTCCTTACTCAATCCGTAGCTGCTTAAGTCTAAAAGCATTCCGCTGCCTAAATCTTCTATAAGAGGAATATTATATTTTGATGAAACTTTTTTTAGGTCTTCTGTTTCTACACTTTGTGAAAATCCTACAATTTTATAGTTGCTTGTATGAATTTTTATTATAGCTCCTGTATTTTCTGTAATAGCATTTTCATAATCTTCTAGGTGGGTCTTATTAGTAGTTCCTACTTCTTTTAGTATACAACCACTTTGTTTAATAACGTCGGGTATTCTAAAAGAGCCTCCAATTTCTACCAATTCTCCTCTTGATACTATTACTTCTTTTCCTTCAGCTATAGTTTTTAAAGTTATTAAAACTGCGGCAGCATTATTATTTACAACCACAGAATCTTCTGCACCGGTGACTTTTTGTATAATATCATTTATATGTTCGTACCTATGCCCTCTTTCACCTTTGTTTAAGCTGTATTCTAAATTAGTATAAGATGATAAATTTTCACATATCTCTTGTGATATTTCTTCAGAAAAAATACTTCTCCCTAAATTAGTATGGATTACAACTCCAGTCCCATTAACAACTTTTTTAAATTTATTTTTGTTTTCACTGTCAATTTTATAGGTTATTGTATTTATTATTTCATCTTCATCAATTCTTGAAATGATATTATTTTTTATATTTTCTCTTATACTATCAAGATGTTCTCTAATTATATTAAGCACAAAATTTCTTCCATACTGTTCTATTCTATTTTTTATTTGATTGTTTTCTATTATATTGTCTATTTTAGGTATATTTTTATATAAATCTTTCATATTATCCTCATATTAATTTTATTGGCTTGTCTTGTTTTTCTACTACTTTTCCTATAATTTTATAATTACTGGGGTATTTAATTACTTCTTCTTTATATTTTTCAGGTATTGAAATTAACAAACCTCCAGAGGTTTGTGGGTCAAATAAAACATCTGATTTTAATTCTTCTAAAAATTTAGTGGTATATATTTTGTTAGCAAAAAACTTTCTATTTTTAAATGCTCCACCTGGAATAAGCCCCTGTTCTGCATATTCAATAGTTTTATCGATTATTGGTATTTTATCTATTTCTATATCTATAGTTACACCACTATTCTCAGCCATTTCTACGGTGTGCCCCACTAATCCAAAACCAGTTATATCGGTACATGCATTTGCCGAAAATTTAATCGCCATATCTTTAGCATCTTTATTTAGCATCTTCATAACTTCAACAGCTTTTTTTTCAATTAAACTATCAGCTTTTCCGTTTTTTATTGCAGTATTAATAATTCCTGTGCCTAAAGGTTTTGTCAAAACTAAGATATCTCCAGGTTTTGCTCCACTGTTAGTCATTAAATTTTCAGGACTTACAATTCCACAAACACTAAGACCATATTTAGGTTCATCATCTTCTACTGAGTGGCCTCCTGCTAAAAGACAGTTAGACTCTTTAACTTTATCTGCTCCGCCTCTGAGGATGTCCTCTAAATATTTTATATCTAGTTTTTTAGGAAAACATACAATATTTAAAGCTAATAACGGCTCTCCTCCCATAGCATAAACATCGCTTAAAGCATTTGCTGCTGCAATTTGACCAAAATCATATGCATCATCCACTATCGGTGTAAAAAAATCCATTGTTTGAATAATGTATTGCTCTTCGTTTAATTTATATACTGCCGCATCATCAGCTTTATTTAAGCCTACTATTAGTTTTTCATCATTAAATTTTGGTAATTTACCCAAAACTTGGGCAAGGGTCTCTGGACCTATTTTTGCTGCTCATCCTGCACTTTTAGTTAGTTGGGTTAATTTTATTGATTCTTTACTCATTAAATGCACCTACCTTACTTTTATATTTTCTTTAATTGAATTAAATTTTGAATCTCCTATACCGTCTACATTCATAATATCTTCAATTTTGTTAAATGTATTTGTTTCTCGGTATTGTAGGATATTCTCCGATATAGCTTCTCCTATACCGGTAAGTTTCATAAGTTCTTCTTTTGATGCCGTGTTTATATTTATCTTCATTATCTCTTTTTTTAAATTTATATTATCTATGCTTTCTATATAAATTTTGTCTTCCTCATTTAACATTATTGACCTATTTAAATCTTTGGTATATGCATCTTCCCTTAATCCACCGGCTATTTCCAATAATTCAAATAATCTTGATCCTGTTTTAATTTCATAAACCCCAGGATTTTTAACTGCTCCATCAATATCCACCCATATAGTTTTAGAACTGGTTTCCTCTGCATCTACTAGTTCTTCATCTACTAATTTGTTATTTAAAACTTTATAATTATTACTTGAGTACCTGTAGAATAATATACCTAATATTATTACAAGAAAAAATATTAGGATCTTAAGTTGTTTTTTCTCAATTAAACTCATAATTACCTCTTTTTTATATTTACAAATGTAAAGTTTTGTTGGTATAATTGGTTTGCACAAAAAAATGGAGGCTAACAATGAAAAAATGCTTATTATTTATTATACTATTTATAACTATAATTTCAAATATAAATGTATATGGTAATGATTTAAATCTTAATTGCAGTTCAGATATTCTTATTGATGGAGAATCAGGACGGGTATTATACGATAATAATATGAATAAAAAGATATATCCAGCAAGTTTAACAAAACTTCTAACTGCCTTAACCGTTCTCGATTTAGGCTCTTTAGACGATATTTTAATTGTTGATGATGAAACTCCTTTTGAAATTGATGGAAGTCATATAGCATTAGAACCTGGAGAAAAATTGACCTTAGAAGATATGTTGAATGGCTTGTTAATAGCTTCAGGGAATGATGTAGCTGAGGTTATAGCTAAAAACTATTCGTCCTATGATGGGCAATTTATAGAATTAATGAATATTAAAGCAGAAAAGCTAGGTGCAGTTAATTCCAATTTTGTGAATCCCCACGGTCTTCATGATGATAATCACTATACAACTGCTTATGACCTTTCTCGAATAGCATTAGCAGCTTATAACAACGATATAATTTCCGACATTGTAAATAAAACTAAGTACACAATAAATGAAACTAACATAAAATCTGAAAAAAGATATATAATAAATACAAATAAACTATTAGTTGGCACAGGTTATGGAAATCAAATTATTATAAATAATCGTTATGTTGATATGAAATATGAGGGTGCCAACGGTATGAAAACTGGTTATACTCCAAAAGCTGGTAGTTGTTTGATAGGAAGTGCCGAAAAAAACGGATTTTCTTTAATTTCTGTGGTAATAAAGGGAAATACACTTGATGTTTATACAGACACTCATAACTTATTAAACTACGGCTTTAATCTACATGAGAAAATTGAACTTATAGATGATAAGGAATTTATACAAAATATAGAAATCAGCAGTGGAGATAGTAAATATTTAAGTTTAATATCTGAAGATGGGTTTTCAAGGGTAATTAAAAGTAGTGAAATAAGCAGTATAAAAAAGGTAATAGAAATTAATGATTACACTCTTCCTATTTCAAAAGGTGAACATTTAGGTGATGTGAAATTTTTCATTAACGACGAGCTTCTAGGTAGTGTACCAATTGTATCAACTTTTAAAGTAGCCCAAGTTGTAGTTGAGGAAATGAATTTAACATGGTTTGCCTTGAAAGTAATTATTTTTTTCATTCTTGCTATTTTAATTTTTATTATAATACTTAGATTTATCAACAAATACAGATTGTATAAAATTAGAAAAAATAAAAAAATAAGAAGGTATTAACCTTCTTATTTAAGACCAATTTTCTATTCCAAAATCTTCTACATCTATATCTTTTCCATCCAACCAAATATTTTCGAGGTTATACTTTTCTCTTTCATCTCTAACAAAAATATGAACTACTATATCGTTGTAGTCCAGCAAAATCCATTTTCCAGACCTATAGCCTTCTTTATGATTGATTTTAATTTCGTTATCTGCCATTTTTTCTACAATATTATCTGCTACAGCTTCAGCCTGTTTTGTATTATTTACACTGCAAATTAAAAAATAGTCAGTAATACTTGATATTTTAGAAATATCTATAAGCTTAAAATTATAAGCTTTTTTATCATTTGATGCTTCTAATATAATTTTAATCGTATCCAATACTTTTTCCTTCAATTTATCACTCCTTTTTTTAATAAATAATTTAACCCATCCAATGTATCCTTATGCACATGCTTATTGTTTTTTTCCAAAAAAGCTATTGTGTTTTTCATAGCTATTATAACACTTTCATCAATATTTTTCTCTGCTAAATATCTAACCTTTTCTACTCCTTTAAATTCTCTTCCCGGTTCAATATAATCAGATATAAAAATAATTTTCTCTAAATTGCTCATATTAGTTCTACCTGTAGTATGATACCTTATAGCATCTAGGATTTCTTTATCTTTTATATTGTATTTGATTTTTGCTATATATCTGCCAAGAATTGAATGTAATACTGCAGGTGATTTTTTATCTTCTTCCGTCAATTTTATTTTATAATCATTAATAAGTCTTAATATTTTGTCTAAATTGCCTATCTTTCCACAGTCGTGGTATAAGGCTGATATTTCTATCTTTTTTTGATCTATATTATAAAAAAGACCTATTTTTTTTGCAGTTGTTAAAACCCGTAAAGAATGTTCATATCTAAATATTCCTATTGACTTTAAAAGTTCATTATCTTTAAGATTCATTTTTTACTTATACAATCCCTTTTTTAAAATATACTGTTCAACATTTTCTGGTAGAAGGTATTTTATAGGTCTGTTTTCAGATATTCTGTCTCTTATGTCCGTAGATGATATTTTTAATTGAGGTGCTTTAATACTTAATATTTCTCCATTATAATCTTCCATTAAGTTATTTAGCTTGTTTTCTAATTCATCATCTACATATCCCGGTCTATTAACTGAAATGAAAGTGCATAATTTAAGTATTTTTTCTGGAGATTTCCAATTAGGTAAATCTAATACTGCATCTGTCCCTGTTATAAAATAAAATCTAGTTTTTTCGTATTTCTTTTTTAATTCTTCTATAGTATCAACCGTGTATGATATCCCATCTTTTTCTACTTCTATATTTGAAACATCAAAGTCTGGATTAGTCATAGTCGCAAATTGTGACATCATATATCTATGATAGGAATCAGCTAGTGCAGCTGATCTTTTGTGAGGTGGTTTTCCAGTAGGAACGAAGATTATTTTTTTTAAATTAAATTTAAATAAAACTTCATTTGCAATAACTAGATGACCATAATGAATTGGGTCAAATGTACCACCCATAATTCCAACTTTATTTTTCAATGTATTTCTCCTCTCGATTTGTTCAATAAATATTATATAATAAAGTACTTGTAATAACAAATCAATATTATATACTGATATTAGATGTATTTCAACTCAGGAGGTTATAATGATAAATTTATCAATACTTGGTTCTACTGGTTCTATTGGTACACAAGCCTTAGATATTGCTGAAATGTTTGATGATAAAATTAATATCACAGCTATATCTGGTAACCAAAATATAGATTTACTTGAAAAACAAATTAAAAAATTCAAACCAAAACTATGTGCTGTCATGGATAAAGAAAAGAGTAAAATTTTAAAAAATAGAATTAGTTCCGACACTAAAATACTTTCAGGATTAGAAGGATTAACTGAAGTTGCTTCTAATGAATATACAGATACTGTTTTAACGGCGGTTTCCGGCATAGTAGGCTTAGTTCCAACGGTAAGTGCAATTGAATCAAATAAAAGAATTGCTTTAGCAAATAAAGAAACTCTAGTTGCAGGTGGTAGTTTAATAACTAAGCTGGCAAAGGATAACAATATTGACATTCTGCCGGTAGATAGCGAACATAGTGCAATTTTTCAGTGTTTACAGGGAAATGATTATAAAACTATTAATAAAATTATATTAACAGCATCGGGAGGTCCTTTCTTATATAAGGATAAAGATTTTCTAAAAGAGGCTGAAGTTGAAGACGCCTTAAATCATCCAAATTGGAGTATGGGTAAAAAAATCACTATAGATTCTGCTACCTTAATGAACAAAGGTTTAGAGATGATTGAAGCCTACTGGCTGTTTAATGTAGATTATGAAAATATAGAAGTTGTTGTTCATCCTGAGAGTATAATCCACTCAGCTGTTGAATTTGTTGATAAATCTATAATAGCACAGATGGGTCTTCCTGATATGAGGCTTCCGATTCAATATGCTTTATTCTACCCAAATAGAATGAAAAATAATTTGAAATCTTTAGATTTTTTTGAAATCAATCAACTAAATTTTATAAAACCAAACACAAAGATTTTTCGATGTTTAGAATTAGCTTACGATGCTATAAAAATAGGCGGATCTATGCCTTCAGTGCTTAATGTAGCTAACGAAATAGCCGTAGATAAATTTCTAAAAAATGAAATTAGTTTTTTAGATATTAGTACTCTTATAGAAGAAGTAATGAATCAACATAGGTCCTATGAAATAAAGGATATCGAAGGAATACTGAATGCTAAAAAATGGACTGAAGGAAAAATAAAGGAAATTCATTTATAAGTTAATAGATTTTTTTATTAATGTTAAACCCCGGGAATGTATATCTGTGTTTTCAGATGAAAATCTTCCACATAGATATATCCCGGTATTTGCCAGATAATATTTTTTATTATTTAAAAAGTTATAAGGAAACTCAAGAATTTCTTCATATCCCTCTTTGAAAATTTGAAAATTATGCTTTTCATCTAATAAATCTGAATGAAAAATACTGCATATATCTAAAGATGGATCTTCAGGCTCACTATGTTCATAATCAAGGACTCCTGTTATTTTACCTGTCTTATCCGCTAGAATATTTCTTAAAGAAAAATCTTTATGAGTTAACTTTGGCTTAAAATTTAATAACTTGTTTCTTTCAGATTCAAGTATATTTAAGCCTTCTTTTATTATTTTGTTATGCCTTAGGGAATTTTTCTCTATTCTATTTATCATATTGATGTCTTTATTTTTTCTGTGTTTTATTAAATTTTTTTCTCCATATTCTTCCCAAGAACCGTAAAAATTAAACTCTTTAAAACTATGGATTTTTGCTAAATTTAATCCTAAATTATAAATAAATATATCTTTAGTTTTTTTATCAAAGTTTTTTATTTTTTTAATCGCAGCTGTACCATCAATGCTTTCCATTATAACGTAATTAAATTCTGATTCTTTTTCTTTAAAAATAACCTGGGGAACAAAACTATATTTTTTTAGTATATCTAAAACCTTTGTTTCATTCGTCCAGTTTTCCAAACTAAAAGATATTTTTATAATATAATTTTTATTTTTAATATTAAATATATATACGTGGTTTCTATCTAGAATGCTGTGTTCAATATATAATATATTTAATGATTTTTCTGAAATCTCAAAATTTTTAGAAATTATTTTTTTTATTTTATTTTCTATTGATTTCATATAACCATTTCCTTATAGTTTTTCAATTACTTTAAATATAACCTTTTTTACATTTTCAACATTTTGATTAAATACTTTGATAACTTCATCCATAGTTACAGGCTTTATATCATCCCTGCCCTCTAATCCTGAATCATAGTCTGTTATAAGAGCTATATTAACAAAAGGAATACTTTGTTCCAAAGCTAAGTAACTCTCTGGATACTGGGTCATATTAATTATATCTCCACCCATATTTCTAAACCACTTGCTTTCCGCTTTTGTAGAAAATCTAGGCCCATTTATAACGACTACAGTACCCTTATCGTGGACTCTTATGCTGTTTTCTTTTATTGCCTCTAAAGCAATTTTTCTAAGTTTTTTATCGTAGGGCTCTGCTGAGCTAACATGTTCTACAATTGGACCATCAAAAAAAGTATCTTCTCTCCCCTTTGTTCTATCTATAAACTGATCCGTCACAACAAAATCTCCAGGTTTGTAATTTGGGTTTAAACTCCCACAGGAACATGGGGAAATTATACATTTTACCTTTAACATTTTCATAGCAAATATATTTGCCTTATAAGGAATTTTATGTGGTGGTATAGTATGTTCTTTTCCATGTCGAGGTAAGAAAGCTATTTTTTTGTTTTTGTATTCTCCAATTGATATCTTATCGCTTGGTTTGCCGTAAGGTGTTTCTATCTCAATTTCTTTAATGTTATCTAAAAATTCATAGAATCCTGAACCTCCGAAAACTCCAACATCTGCTTTGTAATTCATATAATTCCTCCTTAATTTATTTTAAGTTATGTGTGGTATATAAATAGAAAAAATTGATCCTTTTTCATAAGTACTCTTAACCTTTATTTTTCCTCTATGACCTAATACAATAATTTTTGCAATACTTAATCCAAGTCCATGTCCTCCCTGCTCCTTTTCCCTTGAAAATTCTTCTCTGTAAAATCTATCAAATATTTTTTTTAAATTTCTCTTTTTAATTCCAAGACCTGTATCTTCTATTTCTATTATACTATATTCATTGTCCTTCATGCATCTTATATAAATGCTTCCACCTTCTGGTGTAAACTTAACTGCATTTTCAATAAATATTCTTATTGCCTGTTTAATTCTATTTTTATCAGCAAATATCAATGAATTCTCTTTACAATCACATTTAATTAAATGTTTTTTATTTATCATTTTAGTTTCTTTAGCTACTTCTAAAACTAAGTCCTTTATATAGAATTCTTCTTTGTTTAATTTTAATGTATGTTTATCATTTCTTGCAATAAAAAGTAATTTTTCAATTAAATCCTGCATATTAGTAGTTTCATTTTTAATTGCCAAAATTGATTCTTCAAGAACTTCTTCATCTTTTTTACCCCATCTATCAAGCATATCAGTATAACCTTTTAAAACAGCAATCGGGGTTCTCAGTTCATGGGATACATCTGATACAAAATGCTGCTGCCTTATGTAATCCTCTTCAATTCTATCCATCATTTTATTAAAGGTTTCAGCAAGTTCTTTTAATTCATATTGGGATGCTTTAACATTCAATCTAGTGTTTATATTGTTAGCTGTAATTGTCTTAGCCACTTCAGTCATATCTTTTATCGGTTTAACCATTTTTTTGCTTACAATAGGTCCTATGGCCGCTAAAATTAAAGCACCTATTAATCCCGCTCCTAAAATAAAAAAACCTATAATCCTTAATTCCGCAATGATTTTTTGAATATTAAAATTTATGGTTAAATAGTATGTTTTTTCATTAAAAATATAACTATCAGTGTATTTATATATTCTATTATTCTTTATAATATCAATTTTACTGAAAATATTGTTATTATAGTCCTTGTACTCGTTCCCTGTTCTAGTAATTAAATTAAAGTTATCATTATAAAGTAAAATGCCTTCTATTCTTTCATCAATTATAAAAGCATCTAAAGATTCTTTATTATATACTGTTTTTTCTATAATATAAGGAGCATACGAATCTCCTGTGTTATCTAACTCAAATATCTTATATCCAAGGTATCCTGCTAGTGTGAGTATTATTACCAGTAATAATGACAGCAAATATATTCCTAGATATGTCGAAGTAATTTTAAAGGTAATTGATAGTCTAATTTTTTTTCTTAAATTAAGTAGTACTTTTTTTAAAAATCTTATAGGAGATTTCACAATTTTGCTAAATTTTTTTAAAATTTTTTTAATAAAAGTTTTTTTCATAATATCACTCATTAAGGTCATTCTCTGATTATATACCCTACTCCTCTGACAGTTTTGATTATATCTATATTATACTTCTGGTCTATTTTACTTCTTAAATATCTAACGTAAACATCTATAAGGTTTGTTTCACCAAAGTAATCATATCCCCATACATTTTCAAGTATTTTATCCCTTGATAGTACTATATTTTTATTTATCATTAAATATTCCAGCAGTTGAAATTCTTTCTTAGTTAATTCAACTTCTTCTCCATTATATTCTACCTTATAGTTATCTTTATAAAGTTTAAGCCCTTTATACTCAATAATTTCTTCGTTATTATTCGAATTATTATTTTGAGTCTTTTTTAAATTTACTCTTATTCTTGCAAGAAGTTCTTCTATAGCAAAAGGTTTTGTCATATAATCATCTGCACCGATATCGAGGCCTAAAACTTTATCAGTTACATCATCCTTTGCTGTCAGCATTATTATTGGGGTTTGAGAATGATTTCTTAATCTTCTGCATACTTCTATACCACTTAATTTAGGAAGCATAAGATCTAATACAATTAAGTCTACATTTTTGTTTAAAGCTTTCTCAAGTCCATCTCTTCCGTCGTAAGCAATATCAACTTCGTATCCTTCGTATTTTAGTTCTAATTCTAAAAATCTTGCTATTTTCTTTTCATCTTCTATTATTAGTATTTTTTTTGATTTCATAAAATCTCCTAAAAGAAATAAATTTTTATTTATTATATCATGTATTTTATATTTATAAAAAAATTTTGAGCATTTCTGCTCAAAATTTTATTCTATAATAATTTCGTCTTCGTCCGAGTCGTCATCAGTTTCATCCATTTCTTCTGTATCTTCAAATATTTTATCAGTTGATTTTTTTACGGTTTTTGTTGCCTTTTCCAATCCTTTTTTTATTTTATCGCTTGTTTTGTTTCTTGAAGATATTCGTAGTTTATAGCCAAGTATTAAAGCTATTACAACACCTGGAATTATTAGCCATGGTGCAACAATCAGTGATATTACTGCTATTAGTAACGGTACATTTACTAATGTTGTTTTTTCGTTTTTTAAAATCATTCTTACACTTAGAAAACTATTTACAGTTTTATTTGCTTGTTTGCTAAAATCTTCTTTTTTCTTAGCTTTGTTGTTTGAACCTTCTTTTCTTTTTCTTTCTAAGGCTATTATTGATTTAACAATATCACCTTCATTATTTTCTAATGCTTCTTTTGCTTCTTCATATGTTACGTTGACTCTACTTCTTAATTCATCAATCATTTCTAAAGTTACTTTCATTTCACTACCTCCTTTGATTTAACTAAATTATAAAATATCAATATTAGTTTATTCTTAGGTAATTATTAGAATAAGATTAAAAAAGAGGCAGAATTAAATTAACTTAATTCTGCTTCTTAGTTTTATACGTTAGGTGAGTCATTTTGTTTAGTTTCAATTTTATATTTAACTATATTTATAAAATCATCAACATCTTTTTCCCCTAGGTCTCCTTCCGATCTATCTCTAACAGCGATAGTTTCATTTTCAACTTCATTTTCTCCTACTACGATCATATAAGGAATCTTTTCTACTTGTGCTTCTCTAATCTTGTATCCTACTTTTTCGCTTCTTGTATCAAGTTCCACCCTAATATCCATTTCTTCAAATTTCTTTTTAATCTTTTCTCCATAATCGTTAAATTTATCTGATATAGGCAGTATCCTTGCCTGTACAGGAGCTAACCAAGTTGGAAATGCTCCAGCATAATGCTCTATTAGTATCCCGATAAATCTTTCCATACTACCAAAGATAGTTCTATGAACCATTACAGGTCTGTGCTTTTCTCCGTCTTTTCCTATATAAGTTAAGTCGAATCTTTGAGGCATTTGAAAATCAAGCTGACATGTACCGCACTGCCATGTTCTTCCAATTGCATCTTCCAGATGGAAGTCAATTTTAGGACCGTAAAAAGCTCCATCACCTTCGTTTATTCTATATTCTATATTTTTTTCTTCTAAAGCATCTCTTAATGATGAAATTGCTAAATCCCATTCTTCTTGAGTTCCCATAGCATCTTCAGGCTTAGTAGATAATTCTACTCTATATTTAAATCCAAACATATTATATATAAAATCAGTAAAGTCTATAACACCTTTTATTTCTTCCTTAACCTGTTCTTCCAACATAAATAAATGTGCGTCGTCTTGAGTAAAGTTTCTAACTCTCATCAAACCGTGTAAAGCTCCAGACATTTCATGTCTATGCACCATACCTAATTCTCCCCATCTGAAAGGGAAATCCCTATAAGAGTACATATTGCTTTTATAAATAAGCATAGCTCCTGGACAATTCATAGGTTTTATAGCATAATCTTCGCCATCAATCTTTGTAAAATACATATTTTCTTTATAGTGATCCCAATGTCCTGATCTATGCCATAAGTCTTCGTTTAAAATAACAGGAGTTTTAACTTCTCCATATCCTCTTTTATAATGTTCTTTTCTCCATAAATCTTCCAATAAATTTCGAATAATCATTCCTTTTGGATGGAAAAATGGAAATCCGGGACCTTCTTCATGCATTGTAAAAAGATTTAGTTCTTTTCCAAGTTTTCTATGATCTCTTTTTTTAGCTTCTTCCAGTCTTTTTAAATAATCTTTAAGTTGCTTA
Source organism: uncultured Clostridia bacterium (assembly GCA_964574015.1). GTDB lineage: Bacteria > Bacillota > Clostridia > Tissierellales > Dethiosulfatibacteraceae > UBA8670. The sequence goes on from CAZNLP010000002.1 coordinate 14,801, forward strand.
TTTTTTTCAAAAGATGTACCATAAATTCTTTGAAGCATCTTATTATTTTCATCGCCTCTCCAATATGCTCCTGCTAAACTAAGAAGCTTAAGGGCTTTTACCTTCTTAGTGCTTGGTAGATGGGGACCTGCACATAAGTCTACAAATTCTCCCTGTTTATAAAAAGAAATTGTCTCTCCTTCAGGTAAATCTCTTATTAGTTCTACCTTGTAGTCTTCTCCTCTATCTTCCATATATTTAATCGCTTCTTCTTTCTCGAGTGTAAATCTTTCAACTTCTAAGTCTTCTTTTACAATCTTTTTCATTTCTTTTTCAATTTTTTCAAGGTCTTCTTCTGTAAATTTATGCTCGGAATCAAGATCATAGTAGTAACCATTATCTATTGCCGGTCCTATTGCCAGTTTTGTGTCTGGAAATAGCCTTTGTACTGCTTGTGCTAATATGTGAGAACTTGTGTGTCTAAATATGTCTTCTCCTATTTCGCTGTCGAACTTTACAAGCTCTACTTCACTATCTTTATTTATTTCATAAGTCAAATCTCTAGCTTTTCCATTAACAACTGCCCCTACTACTACTCTTGCTAATCCTTCACTAATATCTTTTGCTATATCTATAACTTTTATGCCTTTTTCGTATTCTCTTTTACTTCCATCAGGTAATGTAATTTCAATCATTTTTTCCTCCTATATTTTGTTTTATTCAATTAAAAAAGTCCCTTAATAATATAAGGGACGTCATTGACGTGGTTCCACCCTAGTTTGTACTCTAGTAATTTAACGCATTTAACGCAGCTTTCGCTGAACTCCAAGTTAGTTTTCAAATAATCTTATACTAGGAAAGTTTTCAGCTTATACCTTCCCTCTCTTTAGTACAGTTTTTATTCTACTTGTCTCTTCATTGTTTTTATAAATATTTATTATAGTATATTATTGTAGTTATACTTTGTCAATATTATATTATTTATGTCTGTTTTTCAGCTCTTTTTTTATATCATTTAGATTTAGATTTTTTTCTACCATCAATACAATCATGTGATAAACTAAATCACTTATTTCATATATTAATTCATCTTTATCTTTGTTTTTTGAAGCTATAATAACTTCTCCACTTTCTTCAGCTACTTTTTTCAAGATTTTATCTATACCTTCTTCAAAAAGATAAGTAGTATAAGATTCTTTTTTTGGGTTATTCTTTCTATCCATTATAATTTCATACAATTTTTCTATTATGTCATCTTCATTACTACTATTTGAACTGGTAAAAATATTATTATGAAAGCATGAGTACTGTCCTGTATGGCAGGCAACACCTTTCTGTTCAACTTCCAGTAATATAGTATCCCCATCACAATCATAGGTCATATTTTTTAAGATTTGATAATTTCCTGAAGTTTCTCCCTTTAACCAAAGTTCATTTCTGCTTCTGCTAAAGTAGCATGCCTTTTTTTCTTCTAAAGTTTTTGCAATAGATTCTTTATTCATATAAGCAAGCATTAAAACTTTTTTTGTATTTATATCTTGAGCTATTGCAGGTACTAATCCTTTTTTATCAAATTTTATTTTGCTGATTAATTCTTTAAATTCCATATGTTCTCCTTTATATTCTGACTTCAATTCCTTTGTTTTTCAAGTACTTCTTTAATTCATTGATATTTATTTCTCCATAGTGAAAAACTGAAGCAGCAAGAATTCCATCTACATTAGCTTTTTCTGCAACTTCATAAAAATGTTCCATATTTCCAGCGCCCCCCGAGGCTATCACAGGAACTCTTACAGCTTTTGTAATCTGTGATAGTAGTTCTATATCGTACCCTTCTTTCATTCCGTCTGCATCTATGCTGTTGATTACAAGTTCACCTGCTCCAAGTTCTACTCCTTTTACTGCCCACTCTACAGCATCCAATCCAGTATTTCTTCTTCCGCCATTTATTATAACCTTCCACGTACCATCTTTATCTTTTTTTGCATCTATTGAAAGTACTACACATTGAGCTCCGTATTTTTCTGAAGCTTCTTTTATAAGAAGAGGGTTTTTAACTGCAGATGAATTTACAGATACTTTATCTGCACCCTTTCTCAATATATCATTGAAATCTTCTAAAGTTGAAACTCCTCCTCCTACAGAAAAAGGTATGTTTATTTCATCAGCAACCTTTTTTACAAATTCTAAGGAGGTTTTTCTACCTTCATTTGATGCTGTAATATCGTAAAATACCAGCTCATCTGCACCATTATCACTATAAAACTTTCCTAAAGTTTCAGGTTGGTCAACATCTACTATATCTCTAAACTTTTTCCCTTTTACAACTCTTCCTCTTCTTACATCCAAACAGGGTATTATTCTTTTTGCAAGCATTTGTACGCCTCCTCTAAATCAATATTTCCATTGTATAAAGCTTTTCCTATTATTGCACCATATATGTTTAATTCTTTTAGTTTCTTTAAATCTTCTACTGATGATATACCTCCTGAAGCTATAATATTAAGATTAGTTTTATCTTTTAACATTTCATAATATTTGAAGTTCGGTCCCTGAAGCATACCGTCTTTTAATATATCTGTATATATTAAGGTCTCTATACCTATTTCTTCCATGTTTTTACATATGTCTATTACATGTACCTTGGTCTGCTCTTTCCATCCTTTAACTGCAGCATATCCATCTACTGCATCAACAGAAACAGCCAAATTTTTACTGTACTTTTTAGCTAATTTTTTTAACAACTCAGGGTTTTTAACAGCCATAGTCCCTATTATTATCCTTTCTACTCCTAAATCTAAATAAGATTTGATCTTTTCTTCGCTTCTAATGCCACCACCTATTTGAATTTTTACATTAGTTTTATTAATTATATCTTTTATAGATTTTTCATTTATTATTTCTTCAGACTCTGCACCATTTAAATCAATAATGTGCAAAAAGTCTGCACCTTTTTCAATCCATTTTTTTGCCATGTCATAAGGTCTATCTGAATAAATTGTAACATTGTCAAATTTACCTTGTTTTAGTCTTACAGCTTTATTATCTTTTATATCTATTGCAGGAAAGATTTTCATTTTATAATCTCCTTGTATGCTTTTAGTAAGTTATGACCAACACTACCACTTTTCTCCGGGTGAAATTGTATACCATATATATTGTCTTTTTTTACTATTGCCGGTACTTTAACTTCATATTCTGAATATGCAATTATATCTTCTTCTCTTCCTTGAGCATAGTAAGAATGTACAAAATATACGTAATCTCCTTTTTTTATATATTTTACTAAAGGATCATGTTTTTGGATTTTTAAATCATTCCATCCCATATGAGGTACCTTCAAGCTTATATCAAATTTTTTTATGTGTCCTTCTAACAATTCCAATCCATCATATTCACCATTTTCAAAACTTTTTTCATAAAGAAGCTGCATCCCTAGACAAATGCCTAATATATTTTTACCTTTTTTTACTTCTTCAATGATTACATCCTTTAAATTATTTTCTTTTAATAAATTTATTGCATCTCTAAAAGCACCTACTCCCGGTAATATAAGTGAATTACTGTTTCTAATATCTTCTATATCACTTGAAATTTTAGTTTCCAATCCAACCCTTTCAAAACCTCTTTGTACTGAATTTAGATTTCCTAGACCATAATCTATTATAATATTCATTATAGTACTCCTTTTGTGGATTGAGTTTTATCTGAAGTTATTTTAACAGCTTCTTTTATTGCTCTACCAAACCCTTTAAATACAGATTCTATTATGTGATGATCATTCTCTCCATAAATACTTTCAATATGTAGAGTAGTTTTACTTTCATTCGAAAAAGCACTAAAAAATTCTTTAAAACTCTGGCTTTCCATATCCCCTAATTTGTAATAAGTTAAATTTACATTGTAAACCGTATAGGGTCTACCACTTATATCTAAAACTATTCTACTTAATGCCTCATCCATTGGAAGATAAATATACGAATATCTATTTATACCTTTTTTGTCTCCTAAAGCTTTTAATAATGCTTTTCCAAAAGTTATGCCTATATCTTCAACTGTATGATGAGTATCAACATTTAAATCTCCTTTTGCTGATATTTCTAAATCTAATTGTCCGTGGAAGGCTAAAAGTTCAAGCATGTGGTCAAAAAAACCAATACCTGTGTTTACTTCACTTTTACCTTCTCCATCTAAATTAATACTTACAGTTACTTCAGTTTCTTTAGTTTTTCTTGTTTCTTTTCCTTTCCTCATTTTAATATCTCCTTTACAGCATTCAACAATTTTTTGTTTTCTTCTTTTGTTCCTACAGTAATTCTATAGTGGTTTTTTATTACATTAGTAAAATCTCTTATCAAAATACCTTTTTCTTCTAGTTTTTTTGAGAAATTATTTATTTTTGATTCAACCATTATAAAATTTCCTTTAGAAGGATATACCTTCATTCCTAAATCTTTTATTTCTCTACTAAGAAATTCTCTTTCTTTAATTATATTTTTTATATTATCAGTTATTTCATCAATATTTCCAAAATATTTATTTGCGATAATTTGTGAGGCGGAATTCAAATTATATGGTAATTTTAACTTCCATAAATCTTGGATCATATTTTCATTAGATATCATGCATCCTATCCTCATTCCTGCTAATCCAAATGCTTTAGATAATGTTCTCATCACTATTAAATTATCATATTCGTTAATTAAATCAACAGTTGAATCTCCTCCAAAGTCAATATAAGCTTCATCTAATACAATAATACTTTCTCCCACATTGTCCAATATCTCAATTATTTCATTTTTCTCCATATAAAATCCTGTTGGATTATTAGGATTACATATTATTATTATTTTTGGTTTGTAAATTTCTGAATATTCAATTACTTTTTCATAACTAAAACTGTAGTTATCTGCAGAATCTATCTTTATGTGATTTGTAGAAGTTAATTTAGAATATATTTCATACATGCTGAAGGAAGGATGAAAGGTCATTAAATTATCATTAGGCTCACAAAAAGCATTTATAATAGTTAAAATAAGCTCACTAGATCCATTTCCGACAATTATGTTTCTACTTTCACAACTATAGTAATTAGCCATATTTCCTCTTAAAATCGTAGAATCACTATCTGGATATAGGTTTGGTTTAAGGTTACTCATATCAAGAGAAAAATTGTCCAAAATATAATTGCTTTCATTTGCATCAAGCTTAATTTCACAATTTTTATTATTGACCATATAGGGTTTTATTTCTTCTATTGTTTTTTTTATTTTTACCATGTTAATCCTCCTGAAATCTAATTTTGATTGAATTTGCATGTCCTGTTAAACCTTCATTTTCTGCAAATCTAATGATGTCTTCTTTGGATTCTTCTAGTGAACTTTTACTGTAATATATTAAAGAGGTTTTTTTTATAAAATCATCAACGCTTAAGGGTGAAGAGAATTTAGACGTACCACTAGTCGGAAGTGTGTGGTTAGGCCCTGCAAAATAATCTCCTACTGGTTCCGGAGAATATTCTCCTAAAAATATTGCTCCTGCATTTTCAATTTTTTTATAGTCTTCAAATGGATTTTCTGTAAGTATCTCAAGATGCTCCGGCGCTATCTCATTTGCAATGTTTAGAGATTCATTTAAAGAGTCTGTTAAAAGTATACCCCCATATCCTTCAAGAGATTTTTTAATTATTTCTTTTCTTTCAAGTTTATCTACCATATCTTTTAAATATTCGTTTACTTTTTCAGCCAGTTTATGTGAATCGGTTATTAGTATTGAAGCAGCCATTTCATCGTGTTCAGCTTGTGAAATTAAATCGGCTGCAATATATTCAGGATTAGCATTTTTGTCAGCTACTATAAGTATTTCACTTGGTCCAGCTATCATATCTATCCCTACTTTTCCAGATACTAATTTTTTAGCAGCACTTACATAAATATTTCCAGGTCCTGTTATCTTATAAACCTGTGAAATAGTTTCGGTTCCATAGGCTAATGCAGCAATACCGTGTGCCCCACCTACCTTGTATATCTTATCTACTCCACATATATAAGCTGCTACCAAAATCGAAGGAGATATTTTCCCTTCTTTTCCTACAGGAGTAATCATTGATATTTCTTCCACTCCGGCAATTTTAGCAGGTACGGCATTCATAAGGACAGTGGATGGATAAGCTGCTTTTCCTCCGGGTATATATATGCCCGCTTTTTTAATAGGTTTTATTATTTGACCTAGTATAATATCTTTATTTTCGGGCTTATATGTGTTTGTTCTTCTTTTCTGTTTTTTATGATAATCCTTAATGTTGTTGTAAGCTTTTTCAATTGTTTCATAGAGCTTTCTATCTATTTCTTTTACTGCTTTTTCTATTTCATAATCTTTTACTTCAAAATTATCTTCTTCAAACCCATCGTATTTTTTTGCATACTTTGCTAAAGCTCTATTACCATTGTTTTTTACATCTTCTATTATTGCTTCCACACTTTTAGTGATTTTTTTATAGTCTTGGGTATTTCTTGAATTTAATTCTATTATAAAATTTTTATTATTTTTTTCTTCAATTATCTTTAACATTTATAAACCCCTTTCTTCTATAATCTTGATTTTTTCTATAATATCCTTAATCTTTTTGTATTTAAATCTATAGGATATTTTATTGCATATTATCATTGAATTAATAGGATACATTTTTTCTAGTATTTTAAGTCCATTTGCTTTTAAAGTCGATCCAGTTTCTACTATATCTACAATTACGTCAGTAAGACCTAAAACAGGTGCTAACTCTACTGAACCATTTAATTTAATTATCGAAATATCTTGTCCTTTTTCAGAAAAATACTCTTTAGCAGAATTAGTAAATTTAGTTGCAACTTTTAGTACTGAATCTCTATTATATATTTGTTTATTTTCTTTTCCTGCTATACACATATTACAGTAACCGAATTTGAGATTGTGAAGTTCATAAATATCTTTTTGGCTTTCTATAATCATATCTTTTCCAACAACACCTATGTCAGCTACTCCATTTTCTACGTAGGTAATTACATCTGCATTTTTTAAAAGTACAAATTCAATATTATTTTTTTCATCTTTAAATACTAATTTTCTTGATTTTAGATTAACTGTTGTCCCTATGTTAATTTTATTGAATAAATCGACTGAATCTTTTCCAATTCTTCCTTTTGGTAGAGCCACTCTTAATGTATCCATCAAATTTTCCTCCTTTTATAAAGGCTTCTCAAAAGTTCATCTATTTCAATAGAAAATCCAATGGCAGGAATCACATCTCCATAGCCGTCGTAATCGATATCGTATCTTCCACCTTTAATTATTTCTTTGTTAGATTCCTTATAAAAGCTTTTAAACATTAATCCTGAATAATAATTTAAACTTGAAGTCATTGAAAGGTCGCATATTATGTTTTTTTGATCTATATCATTTGATTTCAAAAAATTACTGATTTCTTTCAATTCCTTTAACCCTTTTTCCATTTTATTGTTTACATAATTATTTTTTAGTTTACTTATAACTTCATCGATAGATCCTCTCATGTCTGTTATTTCAACAAGCATTTTCCTTGTTTCTGTATTTTCGAATTTTTTCATATATTCAGCTAAGTCTTCTTTATTTTTTTTGTTGATATAATTTATAATATTATTATACTCTATTTCATCTAAGTAGAATTCATTAAGTATTCCTTTTAGATATTCAGAAGTACCAATTTCAACTATATATTCTTCACTGTATTTCGACATAATAGATATAAGTAAATTAAGGATTTCCTTATCAGAATCAAGAGTGTCAACACCTATACATTCGGCACCCATTTGTCTTATCTCGTTGATTTTATTATTAGTTCTTTTAAAAGTTTTTCCGTAATAGAATAATTTTACACTGTAATCTTTTTCCCAGTTAGGCATAAGGTTATTCAATATATTTGTTGTTATATCTTTACTTAATATAGATATATTTCCGTTGTTTCCTATTATTTTTACTGACTCCCTATCCTTACTTTGATTTTTTTCATAAATGTCAAGATTGTAATCTACTATTATATTAGATTCGTAATTTATATAATTCTTATCTAACAGTAGTTCTTCTATATCTTTTTTTAGATTGTATCTTTTTTTTGAATATTCAATTTCTTCTTTTATGCTGGTAAATTTCATAATTCCTCCTTTAAGTTAAGTATCTGACCAACTGTTTCGTTAAATTAAAAAAACCATACAGACTGTCACCTGTATGGTTTAAATTACAATATAACCACCATAGATGCAGTCTCAACAACGTTAATAGAGCTTGCATCCATGAACTATACTTTTAGCTCACGAGACAAACTCTCTTCTATGATGATGTACTACTATTAATTTCATATCATTCTTTCTTGAATATAACATATGTATTACCTCTTTTTAAAATTAAATATAATATAGCATAATGTTACATAAATGTCAATTTTTAATTGGATTATTCTATAGATAGTAGATCTACACTAATTACTCCCTCTTTCTCTTTAATGCTTTCAACCAGCTCGTCAATTGAAATATCAATCCCTGATATATCTAACGAAAGACTAACATTTGCTTTTTCATTAATAGGTATAGTTTGATTTATAGTTAATATATTAGCGTTGTGACTTGATATATTATTTATGACTTGTGATAACACACCTTTTTTATGAGATAACATTAAAGAAAAAACCGCCATCCTACCGATTGAGTTTTCAGAAGGAGAAAACACGTAATCTTTATATTTATAATATGTACTCCTGCTAATGCCAACTTTTTTAACAGCCTCACTTATATTTATATTAGAATTTTCGTTTATTAGTTTTCTTGCTTCTATTACTTTTTCATATACTTCAGGTAGTATTTTTTTGTTAACAATTAAATATTTTTTTATCATTATTTCCTCCTGTATTTCATTCCTATGTTATCAGTAATTAATCTTTTAATTTTCCATGAATTTTTTAAGTTTTGTAATTCTTTAGAAAATGTATTTTTTAGTTCCTTGTTTTTTGAAATACACATGATAGTAGGTCCTGCTCCACTAATATAATATACTGAGTCTTCCTGTCTTTTGATTATTTTTTTAACTTCTTCTACTTCATCTATAAGTTTTTCTCTATAGGGTTGATGTAATCTATCCTTTATTGAACTTTTAATTGTTTCTAAGTTTCCTGATTCTAGTGCACTTATTAGAATAGGTAATCTTGATAGATTATAAACAGCATCTACATGGTTGATCTTTTCCGGCAAAACCATTCTTGAATTTGAGGTTGATAATTCGAAATTCGGTATAAAAGCATAAAAAATCAATTGATTACTTATATTAAATTTTTTTGTAAAGATTTTATCATCATCTATAAATGAAGCCGTTAATCCACCGTAAATACAGGGAGCAATATTGTCTGGGTGTCCTTCGATATTTGTAGCTATTTCTAAGATTTCTTTTTTATCTATATCTTTGTTGTGTATGCCGTAAGCTCCTAAAACACCGCTCACAACACATGCCGCACTACTACCTAAACCTCTGGATACAGGTATTTTAGACTTTATATTAATTTTTACATTTGTAGGTTTTAATTCCAAAATTCTTTCTGCTTCTCTGAAAGATTTATATATTAAATTTTCTTTATTACAAAACTGCTTATCACAGCCCATTAATTCGAATGTTTTATAGTGGTTTTCGAAGGTCACTTCATTATATAGATTTAAACTAAGGCCTAGTGTGTCATACCCTGGACCTATATTTGCTGTTGTTGCTGGTACACTTATCTCTATCATTTTTAACCTCTAATTTTTTCAGATATTTGTATTATTCTTCCTTCAACTTTATCAATACTTAGTATTTCATCATGATACTTCTTTTTTTCTTCAATATTTGATAATTCTTTAGGTATATTAAGATTATATTTTTTGCTAAATTTTCTAATTAAATCTTTATCAGTATCTATTTTTTTTGATTCTATAGCTAAATAAACACTTTCTATGAATTTAAAAGGACTCGCTGTAGAAAGTATTACAGTTTTACTTTTGTCCTTTGTTTTTTCTTTATATTTGTTATAAACATCATAAGCGACTGCTGTGTGTGTGTCTACTATATATCCATATTTTTGATAAAGGTTTTTTAATGAACTAAGGGTTTCTTCTTCTGTAGAAAAATCACTCCAAAATAAATCTTTAATCTGGTTTTTTATACTACTGTCTACTTTATACTTTTTGTTAGTTTTTAACTCTTCCATTATATTTTTTATATAACTAGAATTTCCACCACTCATGAAATAAATAAGTCTTTCCAAATTGCTTGAAATCAGAATATCCATAGATGGAGATATTGTTTTTATAAAATCCCGTTGTATATTATACTCTCCTGTTTTTATAAAATCTGTGAGTACATTATTTTCATTAGCCGCACATATTAGTTTATTGACTGGTAATCCGATTGTTTTAGCTATATAACCGGCGAGAATATTTCCAAAATTTCCTGTTGGAACAGTATAATTAATCTTATCACCTAAATTAATTTCTTTTTCTTTAACCAATTTAATATAAGAAGAAAAATAATAAACAATTTGAGGAATTAATCTCCCTATATTTATAGAATTTGCTGATGATAAAGCAACGTTATTACTATACAGCTTTTCTCTTACATCATTATCATTAAATATCTGCTTAACCATATTTTGTGCATCATCAAAATTACCTTCTATTGCATAAACATAGGTATTTTTACCTTCTTGAGTTTTCATCTGTAATTCTTGAATTTTACTAACTCCACCTTCTGGATAAAAAACAATAATACTAATACCTTCTACATCCTTAAATCCCTCTAGTGCTGCTTTGCCAGTATCACCAGAAGTTGCTGTAAGTATAAGTATTTCTTTATTTAATTTACAGTTTTCTTTTGATTCTTTCATTAAGTAAGGTAGTATCGATAGTGCCACATCTTTAAATGCTAAGGTTTTACCGTGAAAAAGCTCTAAAAAGAAATCTTCACCGACTTTTTTTAAAGGTGTTATTTCTTTATGATTAAATTTTTCATCATATGCATTATCTACTGAATATTTTATCTGTTCTTCGGTGAAATCCGGCAAAAACTTATTTAAAATTATTTTGCATATTTCTTTATAATCTAATTCTATTAATTCATTAATATCTATTTTTATACTGTTAATATCTTTCGGAACAAATAGTCCTCCATCATCAGACAACCCTAATAATACTGCTTCAGAAGCCAACACATCAATATTATTATTTCTAGTGCTCACATAAAATTTTGTCATATTTTACCTCCAGTTTTATTACTGATTAATATCATATAATGTCTTGATTAACATTACAAGTGTTTTTTTATGCAATACAACACAAAAAAATAAGGTATCAAATGATACCTTATTCTGATTATTATCCTTCAACTATCTTAATTGACGAACTCGCACCTATCCTATCTGCACCTGCTTCTATCATTTCTAAAGCTTTTTCTTTATTTCTGATTCCACCTGATGCTTTTATTTTCATTTTATCTTTTACTACAGATTTCATTAATTTTACATCTGATATTTCAGCACCTCCGGTGCTAAATCCTGTTGATGTTTTTACGAAATCTGCTCCACCTTCTAAAGAAAGCTGACAGGCTTTTTTTATTTCCTCGTCCTTTAGCAAACATGTTTCTAAAATAACTTTAACTGTTTTACCATCAGCTGATTTAACAACTTCTTTAATATCCTGCTTAACTATATCGTATTCCTTGTTTTTTAAAGCCGGAATGTTAATAACCATATCAATTTCATCTGCACCATCTTTTACAGCCAGTTCCGTTTCAAGTTTTTTTACTTCTGATCTATTATTACCTAAAGGAAATCCAACTACTGTAGCTACTAATACATCACTATTTTTTAGCATTTCCGATGAATATTTTACATAAAGAGGATTGATACACACAGCTTTAAAATTATATTCTAATGCTTCTTCGCATACTTTTTTTATATCTTCATATTTTGCTTCCGGTTTAAGTATAGTGTGATCTATATAAGAAGATAGTGGTTTCATATTTAATCCCTCCATTACTTAATCATTTCTACCATATCACAATTTTTTACTCCTGCTGCGTTTCCTTCCTCAATGTCTACATGCATTTCTAATGCAAAATCATTTCTCACTCTCACTAAAACATTATCAAAGGTTAAACCTCTTTTACCATTTGTCCTAATCTTAACTATTTGTTTGTCATCAACTCCAAATTCTTCTGCATCTTCTTCATTCATATGAATATGTCTTGCTGCAGCTATAAGACCTTCCTTTAGTTCTACTTCCCCTTCCGGTCCTACTAATTTTACTCCTGGTGTTCCTTCTAAGCTTCCTGATCCTTTCACAGGAACTTCTAATCCTAAAGTAAAACCATCTGTTAATGAAACTTCGACTTGTGATTGACTTCTTGTAGGTCCTAACACTCTTACCCCTTCAATTGTTCTTTTAGGTCCAACTAAGTCAACCTTTTCTTTACAAGCGAATTGTCCTGGTTGAGATAAATCCTTAACTGGTGTAAGTTCGTATCCTTTTCCATATAAAATCTCTAAATCTTCTTTACTTATATGAACATGTCTATTAGATAAAGCTATTGGTAATTTATTTTTCATTTTATCCCTCCTGATTTTTTTGACATTAAGATTATATATAAAAAAGTATTTATTTTCAACTTGATATTATTTTAAATTATTAAATATTTGTATAAATTCAGGATTAGAAATATTGGCACATTCAAAATCATCAACTTCCGTCTTTCCTTCAGCTTTCTCTCCTGCGACAGCCAGCATCATAGCTATTCTATGATCTCCTCTACTTTTAACCCTGCTTCCTGTCAACTTTTTTGTTCCTTTAATAATCATTCCATCTTTTTTTTCTTGAATTTTTGCTCCCAATTTTGATAATTCTTCACAAACAGCTTCTATTCTGTTTGATTCCTTGACTTTTAATTCTTCTGCATTTTTTATTACAGTATTTCCTTCTGCATATACAGCAGCAAGAGCAATAATAGGTATTTCGTCAATAATCCTAGGAATAATTTCCCCACTTATTTCTATACCCTTCAATTTGTTATATACTACTTCTACATCTCCAACTTCTTCTTCATTGATTGTTTTTTTATTAAGTATATTTATTTCTGCTCCCATTTTTAACATTACATCAATAATTCCTGTTCTAGTTTCATTGAGTCCTACATCTTTTATTATTATATGTGAATTTTCAAATATTGATGCTGCTACTATATAAAATGCCGCTGAAGATATATCTCCCGGTACAAAAATCTCTTTTCCATTGAAATTTTTTGCACCTTTTTTAAGTATAACTTCCTTTCCTTCTGAATCAATATTTATACCAAAAAATTTAAACATTTTCTCAGTATGATCTCTTGATTTTTCTGGCTGAATTACCCTTACTTCATCATCTGAATATAATCCAGCTAATAAAATTGCAGATTTAACCTGAGCACTTGCTTTTTTCTGTATATAATTTATTCCTTTAATTTTTTTTGTTGGGTATATTGTCATAGGAGGATATTTCCCGTTGCTGCACTCTATTTTAGCACCCATTTCAGATAAAGGTTCTGCAATTCTATCCATAGGTCTATTTTTTAATGAATTGTCACCAGTTATTTTTGTTTTAAAATTTTGCCCTGCTAATATTCCTGATATCAGTCTGATGGTAGTTCCTGAATTCCCGGCATCTAGAGTTTTGTCAGGATCTTTTAATCCTTTTAATCCAACACCATTAATCTCTACTATTTTTTCTGTAATTTTTATGTCTACTCCCATGTCTTTAAAACATTCAATAGTAGATAAGCAGTCTTCGCCCAATAAAAAACCACTAACCTGAGTTTTACCTTTTCCTAATGCTCCCATCATAATACTTCTATGGGATATAGATTTATCGCCTGGAACCTTTATATTTCCTTTTAGACTTCCTTTATATTCATTAAATAACATTATCGTCTCCTAATACTTTTTTTATAATATTGATATCTACATCTTCTTCAACTATAACTTTTCCTTTGTCTACCGGTAATACTATATTAATTTTATTTTTTTCTGTTTTTTTATCTAAAAACATTTTTTCTATAATAAAATTAACATCACTATTGTTGTAATTTGGTATTTTAATTATGCTTCGAATACCATCTATTATAAATTCTAAATATTTTTTATCTATCTTCCCTAATTCATTTGAAATCAAGCTTTCATAATACATACCAACAAGGACAGCCTCTCCGTGAGATAAGTTATTATTTTTTAACACTTCTATTCCATGACCTACAGTGTGACCAAAATTCAAAATTTTTCTTAAGTTTTTTTCTTTTTCATCTTTTTCAACAATTTCTTTTTTTATTTCTAAAGATTTATATATTAAATCTTTATATATCTCTTCAGACATTTTACTGTCTTTTAAGTTATCGATAAGGATTTCAGCTAAACTTACATCAAATATAATTCCATATTTAAATATTTCTCCATATCCGGATCTTAATTCTTTTTTATTTAATGTTTTTAAAAAATTAGTATCAACTATGACTCTTTTAGGATGATTAAATAGTCCTAAAATATTTTTAGTGTTTTTAAAATTTACACCGGTTTTCCCACCAACAGAACTATCAACTTGTGATAGTAGTGTTGTCGGTATTTGTATGTAATCTATCCCCCTCATATAAACCCCTGCGGCAAAACCTGTTATATCTCCAGTAATTCCTCCGCCTATAGATATTAATAGGGACTTTCTATCTAATCTATTTTCAAACATAAAACTTAATATTTCTTCTAATTTTTTTAAATTTTTATTTTTTTCATTTGCTTCTAATAAATATTTGTTCTTAAATTCTATTAATTCTTTTGAATATAAAGAGTTTACATTTTTGTCTATTACATAAAATACGTTGCTGTAATTTTTTTCTTTTATGAAATTTTTTATTTCTTTTATTAAATCTCTACCAATTAAAATTTTATAATCGGCTGTATTATTAATACTTAGAGTTTTCATTTATCTTTCCTTAATGTATGATTTATAGTTTTCATAGTTGGATTTGATCTCCTCAAGGGAATCTCCTCCAAATTTTTTGACGAATTCATTCGCTATTACCCAAGCTGCTATGTTTTCTAATACTACTCCTGCAGCTGGTACTGCACAAACATCTGATCTTTCTTTACTAGCATCCTTTGTTTCTTTAGTTTTTATATCTATAGTTTTAAGTGGTTTCATTAATGTAGGTATAGGTTTTATAGCAGCTTTGATTACCATGTCTTCTCCATTTGTCATACCGCCTTCAACTCCACCTGCATGATTTGTTTTTCTATAGTATTTATCGCTGAAGTATATTTCATCATGAACATCAGAACCTTTTTTACTACCGCAGGAAAATCCATCTCCAACTTCTACACCCTTGACTGCCTGTAAAGACATAAAATTTTGAGCTAATATCCCATCAATTTTTTTATCGTAAAAAGCATGGCTTCCTAAACCTACTGGTACATTAGATATTGTAACTTCAATAACTCCACCTAATGTATCACCTTCTTTTTTTGCTTCGTTAATTAAATTCTTAATCTCTTTTTCTTTTTCGCTATCATATACACTGACTTCTGATTTTTGAATTTTAGTCCAAAAATCTGAGCCTTTTTCTGCAATTTTTAAATCCTCTACTCCTCCTATGTTTATAACCCTATTGTGTATCTCTATATCAAAATTTCTTAGAAATTCTTTACATAATGCTCCTATAGCAGTCCTGGAGGCAGTTTCTCTTGCACTTGCTCTTTCCAGTATATTCCTAATGTCATCTTGATTAAATTTTATTATCCCAGGCAAATCAGAATGCCCCGGCCTAGGTTGAGTGATTTTTATATCATCATCATGTAGAATTTTTTGACTCGCCATTGAAATTTTCCAGTTTTCCCAGTCTTTATTTTTTATTGTAAATGAAATTGGACTGCCTAGAGTTTTTCCGAATCTTATTCCGGAAGTTAT
Organism: uncultured Clostridia bacterium; assembly: GCA_964574015.1. Classification (GTDB taxonomy): domain Bacteria; phylum Bacillota; class Clostridia; order Tissierellales; family Dethiosulfatibacteraceae; genus UBA8670. The sequence continues at coordinate 30,787 of CAZNLP010000002.1, forward strand.
TTCTATCTTGTCTTTTTCTATTGACATTCTTTTCCCTCTACCGTAACCTTTTTGTCTTCTTTCTAATTCTTTATTTATTCTATCTACATTTATTTCTACATTTGATGGAAATCCTTCAATTATTCCAATTAAACATTTTCCATGTGATTCTCCAGCATTCAAAAATCTCATAACTTCACCTCTTCATTTTTTTTATTAATTCTTTTTTCATTTATTAAGTAAACAGCTGTAATTACAACTGTTGTTATTATATATCTTTTAACTATTAGCAATCCAAGATCTGAAAAAAAGTTTGAAGGAAGCATTTGTATTAATAAATCTTCCTCAGGATTTAAAATCCATAAATCATTTGAGAATAGAATTTCATGAAAAATAATAAAAGCTTTGTTGAAATTAAAAATAATAATTAACCCAACAACTATTAATATCCCACTGAAAATAATGCCCCCTTTAAAAAGCAGTTTCAATATTTTGTTTTTATATATATATTTTAAAATTACAGCTAAAACTAAAGCTGTAAATAATAGTATATTTTTTATTTTATAACCTTTATCAAATAGAGCCCTGACATCTTCCATATGTTTTAATTCTCTACCTTCAAATACCAAACCATCTTTATCTTCTATTATTAAGTTATCTCTATTTCCTTTTAAATAATCAATTATTTCCATTGAAATTTCTATTAACTCTTCCGAGTCTTTTTGTGTAATTTCTGATGTATTATTTTCTTCGAATTTCATTTTAAAATAATTAATATTTAATGATGAGTATTCAAAAATCGTTAGTAGTATAAAAATATATACTGAAATTATAAATATAACCTTTAATATTTTGTTCATTATTTCCCCTTATATATTAACCCCTTTATAAATAAAGGGGTTATTTGGCTATTTAATTCTTTTTTCAAATTCTTTTCTATAGTGCTTTAATGCTAATTTTAAAGGTACTGCTTCCGTTTTTCCACTCCCGCATAAGGAAGCATTTTTTAATGAATAAACAATTTTTTCGTAGTTTTCTATGTCTTCTTTTCTACCTTGATTATTTACCAATCTTTTTAGAATTCTTTTTAATTGCCTATTTCCTTCTCTACATGGGGGACATTTCCCACAACTTTCATGTAGGAAAAATTCAACAAGAACTGCTGTGTAGTCAATTATATCATCTTCTTCATCTGCTACTACAATAGCTCCCGAACCTACGCTAGTTCCTTTCTCTTCTAACCCTTTATAATCATATGTAGTATCCTCTACCATATCTCCAGGGATAATTCCTCCTGATGCTCCTCCGATTTGTACAAAACCAGTTCTTTTATTATTTATAATTCCTTGACCAATTTTTTCAATTATATCTTTTAAATTCATTCCAAAAGGTATTTCATATACACCTGGTCTATTTACTTTCCCACTTAGACTTATAACCTTAGTTCCTGGACTTGCTTTTGTACCATGTTCTAATACTTTATCACTTCCATCTTTTAAAAATGTTGAGATAGCAGATAGTGTTTCTACATTTTGAATTAATGTAGGATAATGTAAATATCCAGCCTGTTTTACATATGGTGGTTTAGATCTAGGCATACCCGGTCTACCCTCCATAGATTCACAAAGAGCAAATCCTTCTCCACAAACATATGAACCTGCTCCTGAGAAGACTCTTAAATTAAAATCATGATTGCTATTTAGTATATTTCTACCTAAAAATCCTTTATCATAACATTTTTTTACTGCATCTCTTACTTTTTGATGGAGCCATGTATACTCTTCTCTAATATATATGATTCCTTCATTTGCTTCAGCTACAATACTTGCTATTATCATACCTTCAATTACTTTATAAGGATCATTTTTTAAAAGTTCTCTATCTTTAAATGTTCCAGGTTCTCCTTCATCGGCATTACATACTACAAATTTTCTCTCACCTTTTGCTTCTCTTGCTTGGAGTAATTTTTTTCCTGTAGGATAGGCCGCTCCACCTCTTCCTTTAAGTCTTGATTTTGTAACTTCTTCAGCTATTCCTTCATATCCTAGTTTAAATGCTTTTTCAAGAGATTTAAAACCACCAAGTTTTATATAATTGTTTATATCTATACCATCGTATTTACCAAAATTTGATGTTATATAATTAACTGTATGTTTAATATTTCTATCAGGTTCTATACTAAGTAATTCATTATAAGAATTGTTTTCTTCGATATCTTTTAAAATTTTATCAACTTTCTCTTCATTTAAATTACCGTATACACAATCATTTATTTTTACGGCTGGCGAAATATCACAAGCTCCAAAACAAGGTGAATACTTTAATGTATATTTCTCATCACTTGTTGTACTTCCTATTTTAATATTAAGCTTTTTTTCAAAAATTTCAACTATTTGATTATTTTTCAAACTACAAGTTGTTCCTTCACAAACATTTATCACATGTCTACCTCTTGGTTTATCTGACAGTGCATCAAAGAAAGTTACAAGATTGTGAACTTTTGGTTTTGATACTCCTACCTTTGAAGCAATCATATCTGATATTTCACCAGGAATATAATTTTCTTTAACTAATCTTTGAGTCTCTAATAAAATTTGTAGTAGTTCATTTTCATCTTTATTATATTTTTTTATTATTTTATTTATTTCATCTTTTAGCTTTTTTTCATTAAATATAAATCCCGTCACTAATCTGCCTCCTTAATGTATTATTAATAATAAATTGTATATCTATTTTTTTAAATTTGCAAGTTATTTAGATTTTTCAAAGTTATTTATTTCTTTAAATAATTCACCAAGATTTTGTGCATAATAAGTATTATCCCGCTTTTTTATTTCATTGATAATCTTATCGGATTCTCCATCTGTAAAATCTCTATCACTGTTATGTAAAATGATTATTGTTTTTTCTTTAAACTCTTCTAACATTCTTAAGTTATTTATATTGTATTTTCCAATAGGAACATCTGTAACTATAACAATATCAGAATTTTTAATTTCTTTTTTATTTTCTTCTATAGAATTTATACTGAACTCCGAGAAAGGTTTAGCACTTATATATTTCAAACCCAAAGATTTGCATACCTGTATATCACTGTCCCCTTCATGTAGTATTCCACAGGATATTTTATACTTTTCTGAATATAGTTTTTCTATTATGTATTCTCCTGTTCCTCCTCCACAGATTATATGTATCTTAGTACTTTTTTTCTTTATTTCTCTATTAACTCTTATAGGAATTATCTCTTTATAATTCAATAGGTTGTTGTTCTTTATAATCATTTCCATATTATAAGCCTTTGATAAATTTTCTGAATTAAAAACTTTTTCTGGAATATTATAGTCTACAATTTCTCCATTATTCAAAAATAGTATTCTATCACTAAATCTAGAAGCCATATTTAAATCGTGCATAATAGATATAATTGTTTTACTTCTCTCTCTATTAATTCTGTATATTAATTCAATGATTTCTAGTTCATGATGCATATCTAAACTGGATGTAACCTCATCTAGATAAACAATATCCGTATTCTGGGCTAATGCTCTTGCAGTTATTACTCTCTGTTTTTCTCCACCACTTAAACTATTATAAAATCTATCTTTTAACTTATAGGTGTCAGTATCTATCATTGCTTTATATACAAGATTCTTATTATCTTCCTTAGTATTTTCTTTGTTTGTTTTTCTATATGGATTTCTGCCCATCTTTATTACATCTTTTACTCTAAAATTGAAAGGTAATGCATATTCCTGAGGAACTACTGAAATAATCTTGGCCTTTTCCTGTTTTGTGAATTCTTTAATGTTTTTTTCTTTTAAAAAAACAGTTCCACTGTATTTTAAATTGTCTGATATGCACTTCATTAAGGTTGTTTTTCCTGCACCATTTGGTCCAATAATACTTATAAACTCTCCTTTAGTAACAGAAAAATTTATATCTTTTAAAATTTTAATTTTATTAATGCTGTAATTCAAATTTTTTACAGTAATTATTTCCTTCATTAAAAAACCTCTTCCTTTCTCTTTTTTAGAAGATATATGAAGAACGGCCCTCCAAAAATAGCTGTTATTATTCCTACAGGAATTTCTTGTGGAATAATACTTCTAGCTATAGTATCGCAAATAACCATAAGGACTCCTCCAGTAATAAAAGAAATTGGAACAAGTTTAATATGTTTTGGTCCCACAAAAATCCTAACAATATGTGGTACTATTAATCCTACAAAACCTATTATACCTGATACAGAAACAGCAGCAGCTGTAACTATTGATGCTGTAATTAAGACTATTTTTTTTACCTTGTCCGTTTCAACTCCTAAGTTTTTTGCAGACTCATCTCCAAGAAGTAAAATATCCATGTCACTTGAAAAATAGACTAATACTACTATTCCTATTATTCCATAGGGTAAAATATTTAATATGCTGTCCCATCCCTGACCTGAAAGACTTCCCATAGTCCAAAGTATTATTTTATTTAAATCTCTATCAAAAAGAAGCATTAAAATTGATAAAATAGCCGTTAAAAACTGACTCATGGCCACTCCACTTAATAATAGGGTAGTTACAGGCACATCATTGTTTATTTTTGCTATATTGTAGACAATAAAAATTACTGAAACTGCACCTATAAAAGCAGCTATAGAAATAAAATCAAGACCTAATATACTAAAGCTGATTTTTGAAACAATACCAATAGTTGCTCCTAATGCCGCTCCTGACGAAATACCAAGAATAAAAGGATCTGCCATAGGATTTTTCAGAATTCCTTGATATGTCACACCAGCTATTGAAAGCATTCCTCCTATTAGTAAACTAGCAAATATCCTTGGAAGTCTAATGTTCCATATAATATAAATGATATTATTATCAATATCTATATTTTGATTGTCGACATTAAGAATTTTGTTTTTTAATATTTTTATTATATCTAATATCTCTACCTTTACAGCTCCTATTGATAATGCAAGGAACATTATTAAAATCATAAATAATAAAATTGATAATATAAATATTTTTCTATTTCTCATGTAATCACCTATTAATATAGAGAATGCGATCGCATTCTCTATATTTATTATTTACCTTCAAAAATTTCCGGATGTATAGCTTGAGCTATCATTTCAAATCCATCTATTATTCTAGGACCTGTTCTTGTTGTTATATCTGGATGAAGTAAATATATGTTGTTTTCTTGTACAGCTTTTATATTTTCATAACCATTCCTATTTACGATATCATCAATTGTTTTAAATCCATCATCTGTAGTTAAGTATACTTCAGGATTTCTCTCTAATAGAAGTTCTAAACTGTATTCCGGATATACCGACTCTGTATCGTAAGCTATATTTTCTCCATTTGCTAAAGTTATCAATTCATTTATAAAACTGTCCGGTCCAGCAGTCATTAAAGGTTCGTGCCATACTTCATAAAAAACCTTTTTGCTCTCAGTTTTTTCGGTTTTTTTAACTATAGCATCTTTTTTAGACTCCATATTCATAACTAATTCTTCAGCCTCAGATTCTAATCCTAAAACTTTCCCAATCATTTCTATAGAATCAAATACTGAATCTAAATCTTGAGGATCATATAAAAGAACTTTTATTCCAGCATCTTCTAATTTTGTTTTTTCTTCTTCTGACAAATATAGGGCAATAACTAAATCTGTATTGCTTCCTATTATTTTTTCTAAATTAGGTCCTTCAGAATCTCCAATGTGTTCTATTTCTTCTACTTCTTCTGGATAATTACAAAACTGTGTAACTCCTACAATTCTATCTCCTGCTCCTAAAGCAAAAATAGTTTCTGTGAAACTTGGAGCCATAGTTACAATTTTTTCAGGTTCTTTTTCAATTGTCATTTCATTTCCATAACCATCAACTATATTTATAGGAAATTTTGAACTATCCTCTTCCTGTAAATTTTCTTGAGGCTCTTCAACTGGGGTTTCATCCTCTAGGCTTTCCGGTTCTTGATTACTACACCCTATAAGTGCAAAAACAAAAACAACTACAATCAATAAGTAAAATAGTTTTTTATTCATAATATCCTCCATTTTTATTTTGAAAATAAAAAAACCTAACTCGAAGTTAGGGGATTTACATATCTATACTCAAATAATATGTTTCCTTCCCTCCGAAGGTACAGTATCTGTTTTTTAGGCAGGTCTCCTGGCTTAAGTATTTTCTCATTTCTACCTTCCCTTTAAGTGGTATAAAGAAATGATAAACTATTACAGTAGCGGGGGCTGCAGTGGATTCTAACCACTTTCCCTATAATAAAACCTAAAAATTAATATTTTATTTTCAATTCAAAGAATACCACAATTAATCTATTATTACAAATCTTATATTGATTTTTTTACTCTATGATGTAAAATATACTAGTACTTAAAGTAATTGTTTTTATTGTGCAAGGAGGTTTAGATGAATTATAAAGAAGCTATTGAATATATACATTCAACCTATAGATTTGGAAGCAAACTTGGGCTCGATAATATTAGCAGACTTTTGAATAAATTGAATAATCCACAAAACGGATTAAAAATTATACATGTTGCTGGAACTAACGGTAAAGGTTCTATTTCTTCAATGATTAGATCTATGTTATCGGAATCCGGTTATAAAACGGGTTTTTTTATTTCTCCATATTTAGAAAGATTTACCGAAAGAATACAAATTGATAATGAAGAAATATCAGAGGAAGATTTATCTAAAAATACTTATGATGTTAAAAAAGCTGTTGAAGAATTATTGAAAGAAGGATATTCACATCCAACAGAATTTGAAATTGTAACTGCTATTGGTTTTCTTTATTTTATGAGAAAAAATATAGATTTTTTAGTATTAGAGGTAGGATTAGGTGGGAGATTTGATGCTACTAATGTAATTAATACTTCTTTGATTTCAATTATAGCTTCAATAAGTTTAGAACATACTCAATATTTAGGAGATACTATCGAAAAAATAGCTTACGAAAAGGCCGGAATCATAAAAGAAGATAATAAGGTTGTATTATATCCTCAAAACAATAATGTTATGGATGTAGTAAAAAAACAGGCAAATTTAAAAAATTCTACTGTATACATACCTGAATCTAAAAACTTGAAAGTTAATAATAACGGAAAATATGAGTATAAAAGCCAATCTTTTATATTGAAAAATTTCAAAACTAATTTTATTGGTGACCATCAAATTAAAAATATGATTGTTGCAATTAAAGCTATTGAGGTTTTAAGGGAGTTAGGATACAACTTTAGTTCGGAGAGTTTAAAAAAAGGTTTGGAAAAAGCCTTTATGCCTGGAAGATTTGAACATATACATTCGAATCCGGATATTATAATAGATTGTGCTCACAATCGAGATGGTCTAGAAGCTTTTACTAAGACTATTAAAGAATATGTAAACAAAAAAGATATTATTTTATTTATAGGTATGCTTGATGATAAAAAACCGGAAACTATCCCTGAAGAATTAGTAAATATTTCATGTAAAATATACACCTTAACACCAAATAATCCTAGAGGAATTGAAGCCGGTATTTTAGCTAAAATACTTAACGAAAAATATTTAAAAAAGGAAATAATCCCTTTAAATTCTTATGATGAAGCAGTAGATATAGCCTTATCTCAAAACAATGAATTTATTTCAGTGTTTGTCGGCTCTTTTTATATGGCGGGAAGTATCAGAACTATATTAAAAAAATTATAGCTTTAAAGCTATAATTTTTTATATTTATCTCTTACTTTTACAATATCTCCGCATGTCATTTCACCTTCAGGGCAAGGCCCCTTTAAACATCTAGGTCCTATATTTTTAAATAAATTAGGAGCTACTTTTTTTACTTCTATTAACATTTCATCAGCTAAACCTCTAATCTCCCACTGAGCCCTATTACAGCATCTTAAATTAAAAAAATGTATTAAAGATCTTGCGTTCATTGTAATCATAATTTTAGTTTCACATGAATTTGGTAGCACATACCTTGCATCTTCTATAGATTTTTTTGCAGCTAATTTTTTAGCTTCTTTTTCACTATTATTTTTTTTAAATATATTTAGATGCTTTTCATATAATATATCTGCTAATTCATCGTATATTTCTTGGTCTTTTTCCATTTGCTTAATAAAAATGTCTTTAGCCTTCTCTATGTCAGCAATTTCAGGAGGTATAACATAATGAAATTGCCCCTCTTGTACATACCTTTGTGATCTTTGGCTGTAACTTGCAATTCTATGTCTTACCAACTGATGAGTCAAAACCCTGCTGACACCTTCAACAGAAAAACTAAATGATACATGCTCTATAGGAGATTCGTGCCCTAAATTCATTAAAAACTCTAAAAAATTTTTAGCTTTTTCTTCGTTAAGATCTTCCATGATTTTTTCACCTGAAACATCAGAGTAACACAGTTTTGCTGCTGCCGAAATTAATTTTTCCGGCTCAGGAGTGTAGCTTAATAGTTTTACATTTAGTTTAGTTTCCATTCTTCCCTCCAATTTGTCTTTATTATATAATAAAGTATTATAATTTCATTATCAAGTTTATTAATATTTTAACAAGCTCTTGAAAGTTTATAATTTAAGTGTTATTATAATATGAGAGAGGTTATCAAATGGGTAGATATAAAAAAGGATTAAAAACAAAAAATAAAATAGTACAAGCTTCTAAATCTCTTTTCTATTTTAACAGTTATAGAAAAACTACTGTACAGGGTATTGCAGATTTAGCTGATGTTAATTTAGGTCTCATATCTTATTACTTTAAAAGCAAAGATAACATAGCTAAGTCTATTTTTATAGGATTTTTAAAGGAAATAGAGCAGGAAGTAAAAAGTTTACCAGAAAGCAAAAATAAAGACCTAATGGCTTTATATATGGCTAAAGAACGAATATTCTTTGAAATTATTTTGAAAAATGATAATTATCAACGTTTTTATAAAGAAATCATTAACAGCAACATGATATTTACTTTGCTGGAAGAATATGTTGAAAGAAATTATACTATAATTAATAATCATATTAATAAAATTGAAAATGAAAATTTAATAAAATCATTTTCTGCTTTAGAAATTGGTGGAAGGTATAATATATTAAGAAAATATTTTAAAAACACTATCGACTTAGATGTTGATATGCTTATTAATATCTTAATTGGTTGTACTCCAAGATTATTTGGGTATTCAAATGAAAGCGTGAACTCATACATATCAGAATCTAAAGAAATTGCTGATTCTGTAGATAAAAGAAATTTAAAATTATTAATATAAAAAAATGAAGTTGAATCAACTTCATTTTTTTGGTATTTCTATTGTTTTTTCTTCTGATTCTCTATATATAACTATTTTATTTCCTAAGCTTTGTACATATTCTGCATTTAATTTACTGCATATTTCTAATGCAGTTTCTTTTGTGTCTAATAAACTATTATTCAGTAAATTAATTTTTACTAGCTCTCTTGCTTCTAAAGCTTCGTCTATACTTTTTAATACATCATCTGTTAATCCGTTTTTCCCAATTTGCATAATAGTCTCTAGTTTGTTTGCTAAAGATTTTAAATAACTTCTCTGCTTTCCCGTTAAAATTTTAATCACTCCTATTCTATATAATCAAATTCAACACCGCAAACTGAAACAGTATCTCCTTCTTTTGCTCCTAACTCTTCTAATTTTTCTATAACTTTTTTATCTTTGAGAACCTTTTGAAAATGTTTTAATGATTCATAGTCCTGGAAGTTAGTAGAGTCAACTAACCTTTCAAGAAAATACCCTTCTGCCACATATATATCATTTTCTTTGCGTACTTTTATTGTATCTTCTTCTTTTTCCTTATATATTTTATAATCTGTTTCCTCGTAGAAAGTTACTTCTTCTTCTGTTTTTATAACTTCATCATAAAGCTTATACAGAAGTGTTTTTAAATTTCTTCCTTCTATAGCCGAAATTTCAAATACACTGTATTCTTCTTTAAATTTTTCTTTTAGTTCTTCTATAGTGTTTTTGTCATTTACCATATCTATTTTATTTAAAACAATAATCTGCTTCTTTTTTCCTAAAACTTCACTGTATTCATTAAGTTCTCTGTTTATTTTATTGAAATCTTCATAAGGATCCCTACCTTCAAAGCCTGATGAATCAATTACATGTGCTAAAATTTTAGTTCTTTCTATATGTCTTAAAAAATCATGTCCAAGACCACTTCCAGCAGATGCACCTTCAATAAGTCCCGGTATGTCTGCTACTACAAAGCTTTTATCTTCGTCAAGTTGTACGACTCCTAAATTTGGTTTTAGAGTTGTAAAGTGGTAATTATCTATTTTAGGTTTTGCAGAAGAAATTTTTGACAGCAGTGTAGATTTACCAACATTAGGAAATCCAATTAACCCAACATCAGCAATAAGTTTAAGTTCCAAAACAACCCTCAGTTCTTCTCCTCTACGTCCAGGCTCAGAAAATCTTGGAGATCTTCGGGTAGAATTTTTAAATTTTGTGTTTCCTCTACCGCCTCGTCCTCCTTTGGCTACAACAAACTCTTGATCTTTCTTTACTAAATCTGCTATGACTCTATTAGTTTCTTCATCCCTTATTATAGTACCTTTAGGAACCATTAATATTACATCATCTGCATCTTTTCCATATTGATTTTTATTTCTTCCATCTTCTCCATTATTCGCTTTAATAATTCTTTTATATTTAAAGTCCATAAGAGTTCTTTTTCTATCATCAACCTTAAATATTATACTGCCGCCTTTTCCGCCGTCTCCACCTGCTGGACCACCCATAGGTTCATACTTTTCTCTTCTAAAAGCTACAGCACCTTTTCCGCCGTCTCCGGCTTTTAACTCAATTTTTGCATAATCTACGAACAAAATATCACTTCCTTCATTAAAAAAACCTACCAAATAGTAAGGTAGGTTCATTATCTATGCTTGTTTAGAATATACACTCACTTGTTTTCTTTTCTTATCTTTTCTTTCGAATTTTACTATTCCATCGATAAGAGCAAATAGTGTATCATCTCCACCCCTTTGAACGTTATGTCCAGGATGTATTTTTGTACCTCTTTGTCTTACTAGGATATTTCCTGCAACAACATACTGTCCGTCACCTTTTTTTAGCCCTAGTCTTTTAGACTCACTATCTCTACCGTTTTTTGTACTACCTACACCTTTTTTATGTGCAAATAATTGCAAATTTAATTTTTTTAACATTGTTACACCTCCTCGTGTTTCAGTGTAATATACTCACTATAATCTTCTTTTAATAATTCTATTCCTATTAAAAAGTTATCAAATAGTAGATTTGTTTTTATATTATATTCTTCTATCTTCGCAGTTAATAATCCATCTTTTTCATTTTCTTCTATCATTATATTATTTTCGTCTATTTCCCCAATAATATTTATTGAATTTAGAAGTGTATAAGCAAGAATGGAAACTGCCGAACATACAATATCTTTACCACTCTCAGCATAATCTGAATGCCCAAGTACTTCGAATCCTGTATAAAAATCATCCTTCTTTTGTACTTTTACAGATATCATACTTAACCTTCTATTTTTTCAATTTTAACTTGTGTATAAGGTTGTCTATGTCCTTGTTTTCTTCTATAGTCTTTTTTTGCTTTATACTTGTAAACTATTATTTTTTTATCTTTGTCGTGCTTAACAACAGTTGTTGCAACTGATGCTCCATCAACATATGGTTTGCCAACCTTAAGCTCACCATCATTAGATATAAGCATTACTTTATCAAATTTATATTCATTTCCTTCTTCTACATCAAGTTTTTCAACTCTTATTTCTTCGCCTTCTTGAACTTTATATTGTTTTCCACCTGTTTCTATAACTGCATACATCATAATACACCTCCTCATACCAGTCTCGCCCGTGTAGGTACTTTCGTTTTAAAACCCACTTAGTGCGGCTACTTACGAAGTATTAGTTTATCAAATTACTTCATTCTTGTCAATATTTATATGATAATGATATTATCTCATTCTTCAAATATCATGTCTTCCCTGATTATCTTATAATTTTTTATATCCAATGTCAATTTTTTTAAAACTTCTACCAATTCTTCCATTTTTACTGTGCCTTCGTTTGAAAAAATTCCATAAATTTTAAGTTTGATTCTGTTGTTATCTTTTTTAATTATTTCTATTTTTTCTATAAATTTCCTAGAATCAAACTTTTTAACTTTTTTCTTTCTTTTTTTCTTCTTGATTCTTTCAACTATCTGCTCTTCTTTAAAGAAATTTTCTATAATATTAGCCACTTTAGATGTATCGTCGATTTCATTTTTTATGTCTATTGTGTATATAACGTTTTTTAATCTAGCAGAAAGGGTTTTATCGTAATTTGATTTTTCGACAATTACAACTTCAAAATCTTTCGGTAAAACTTGATTAAGTCTATCTTTAATGCTTTGGTAGTCTTCACTATCATCTACCTCAATCTCAATATAATCTCCATAGGTTTCTATGCCTAAAGATAAGGGCATAGCGAAAGAAAACTTCGGGTGAGGATTGTACCCCTCGGAGTAAATTACTTTAATCTCTGCCCTTCTCAATGCTCTCTGAAGCAATCTTATAGTGTCCAGATGAGAAATGTATTTCAGTCTATTAACTTTTTTATATTTAATTATTACTTTCATAACAAGGTCCTTCCATTATTCCTGAGTTTACTCCGCATTTGTAGCAAGTAGTCCTACAATCAGCAGTTGTTTTTTGTTTTGTTGAATTTTCTCTTTCTTTGATTAAAAATTCTTTTTTTACTCCTGAATCTATAAAATCCCAAGGTAATAATTCCTTTACATTTCTCTCTCTATTTGTATAAAAGTCTGGATCTACTTCCAATTCCGAAAATGCCTGCATCCAGTAATCAAATTTAAATTTATCATCCCATCCATCAAATTTGCAACCTAAGGTCCAGGCTTTTTCTAAAACTTTTGAAACCTTTCTATCTCCCCTGGCAAATACCCCTTCAAGATAACTTCTCTCAGGTTCATGATAGTTGTAGGTTATTTTTTTATCTCTTATATTATTTTTCAGCAAGTTAATCTTATCGTAAAATTCTTCTATTGTATTTTGTGATTCCCATTGAAATGGTGTAAAGGCTTTAGGAACAAAGCATGAAACACTTGTTGTTAATTTAAAATTACCTTTTATTTTTTCTTTAGGTCTACCAAAAAATATATCTTTTATTTTATATGCAAGGTCTTTAATTCCCATAACATCTTCCATTTTTTCTTCAGGCAATCCTATCATAAAATAAAGCTTAACACTCGACCACCCTAAGTCAAATAGTTCTTTTAGTTTTCCTGTTATCTCTTCTTCGTTTATGTTTTTATTAATAATATCTCTCATTCTTTGAGTGCCGGCTTCCGGAGCAAAAGTTATGCTTGATTTTCTAACATTTTGAATTCTATTTATAAGTTCGTCAGATAAAGAATCCATCCTCAAAGATGGAAGGGAGACATTTATATTTTCTTTTTCATATCTATCTAATAGTTCCATTATCAATGAATCGATTTCTGAGTAGTCTCCACTGCTTAAAGAAGATAGCGATATTTCTTCATGCCCTGTGTTTTTTATTAGTTTTTCAATTTGTTCAAGTATTGTTTCTTTACTTTTTTCTCTTACCGGTCTGTATATCATTCCAGCTTGACAAAACCTGCATCCTCTTGTACATCCTCTAAATATTTCAACTATAACTCTGTCATGGACTGTTTCTATATAAGGAACCAGCGTTTTTTCAGGATAATAGGAATTATTTAGATCTTTTATAACTCTTTTTTTAACTGTAGTTTTAATTCCATCTTTTAGTATTTTTCTATTTTTTATAAATCCTTCGCCATCATATTCAACATCATAAAATTCAGGCACATATATTCCTTCTATTTTTGATGCTTCTAATAAAAATTTCTCTTTTGTATAATTTTTTTCTTTTTTAAAGTTTATCATTAAGTTAATCAATTCTAAAGTAACTTCTTCTCCCTCTCCAATAACAAATAAATCAATGAATTCGTGAAGAGGTTCCGGATTGAATGAACAGGGTCCCCCTGCTATTACTAATGGATATTTTTCATCTCTGTCTTTTGATTTGATAGGAACATCACCCAAATCCAACATATTCAAAATGTTTGTAAAGCTCATTTCATACTGTAAAGTAAATCCAATCATATCGAATTCTTTAATACTATTCCAACTTTCTATTGAAAATAAATCAATATTATTAGATCTTAGTTCTTCTTCCATATCAGTCCATGGAGCAAAGACTCTTTCACACCAGATGTTTTTTTCCTCATTCAACATATTATATAATATATGCATTCCTAAATGAGACATCCCAATCTCATAAACATCAGGAAATGCAAATAAAAACCTATGTTCAATTTTCTCATTGTTTTTATTGTAACTGTTTAGTTCCCCGCCGGTATATCTTGCTGGTTTTTCAACCTTTTTAAGAATCTTTTCTATGCTTTCTGTATTATTCATATTATCTATTCCTTTATTATTTTTTTTATATAACTAATTTCTTTTTTATGACCATTCAAGTCATGAGGAGTCTCTAAGTAAAATGGTAAGTTTTTTAAACTCTTATCTTTCAATATATTCTTAAATGTTTCAATACCTAAATATCCTTCTCCTAGAGGTGCGTGTCTATCTTTATTCTCACCGAGTCCCTTTAAGCTATCGTTCAAATGGATTGCTTTAAGTCTTTCTAATCCTAAAATTTTATCAAATTTATCAAGTACTCCTTTTAAATTAGAAACTATGTCATATCCAGCTGAATAAATATGACAGGTGTCTATACATACTCCTACATTTTCATTATAATCAATATTTTTTATAATCTCATTTAGTTCTTCAAAACTCCTACCTATTTCTGTTCCTTTTCCAGACATAGTTTCAAGGAGTATTATATGTTTGTTATTTCTTTCTAATATTCTATTTAAAGAATTATATATAAGTTCAATTCCTTTTTCTACCCCTTGACCTGTATGGCTTCCAGGATGAATATTATATAAGTTACAATCAATATAATCAAGTCTATTTAAATCCTCTATTATAGATTTTTCAGAAAATTCTCTTACGGAATCTTTTTTTGATGATAGATTATAAGTATAAGGTGCATGGCATAATATATCCTTAACCTTTGATTTTTCTATGTTTATATTAAATTCATTTATATCTACTAAATTCAACTTCTTTACATTTCCCCCACGAGGATTTCTTGAAAAAAATTGAAATGTCGTTGCATCTATACTTTCTGCATCAATTAAGGCTTTCACATAACCTTTGCTAATTGAAATATGAGGTCCTATTTTCATATTTTATCTCTCCTGTTTTTCTTTATAATAATGTTTTATTATGATATCATATATTTTAAAGTAATGCTATAAATTAGGAGGTATAGAATGAGTTATAAAAAAGAATCTTATAAGCTGAAAGCTGAATCAGTAATTGAAAATTTTAAAAAAAGAAATATAGTAGGATATTATTGTGACAACAAAGAAGAAGCTTTAAGAAAGGTCTTAGATTTAATAGAAAAAAATTCATCAGTGTCATGGGGTGGATCTATGACAATTCAAGAGATAGGATTAACTGATACTCTGAATAATGGTGATTATAAGGTTGTTGATAGAGGTTCTGCTAAAACTCCCGAAGAGAGGCAAAAACTTCTTAGAGAAGCTTTTTATGTAGATAATTACGTTATTAGCTCAAATGCAGTCACTTTAGATGGTGAACTTGTAAATATCGATGGTACCGGGAATAGAGTTGCTGCTATATCTTTTGGCCCTAAAAATGTTATTTTTATAGTTGGAATTAACAAGATAGTTAAAGATGTTGATTGTGCTGTAAAAAGAGTACAAAATCAAGCAGCTCCTCCAAATGTTCAAAGACTTAATTTGGATACTTCCTGTTCAAAAACAGGTTACTGTATGGATTGCTATACAGATGATTGTATTTGCGGCCAGATTTTAATAACAAGGTTTGCAAAACCTAAAGGAAGAGTAAAAGTAGTAATAGTTGGAGAAGAATTAGGATACTAATAATTAAGGACGGTTAGTGTATTGAATATAAATAAAAAAACATTAAAGAGATTTGATTTCATATTAGTACTTGTTGTACTTGCCCTGTCAATTTACGGAATTATTATGATAAGCAGTGCAACTTCAGATGGAAGTTTTTTGTCCAATCCATATGTTAAAACACAAACCTTAGCTTTCTTATTAGGTTTTTTTGCTGTTTTTCTTTTAATATTTATAGATTACGAAGTTTATGGGAATCTATATTTGTTAATTTATGCTGTTTCAAATATTTTGCTAGTAGCGGTGTTATTGTTTGGATTTGGAGAAGATCAGTGGGGTGCGAGAAGTTGGCTTTCTGTTGGTCCAATTACTTTTCAGCCTTCTGAAATTGCAAAAATAGGTATTATAATCTCACTATCTAAATTTATTGATAAAAATGAAAGTACTTTAAATCACCCTTTAACATTATTGAAAATTTTAGGATTTGCTGGATTTCCTATTTTCTTAATTCTCCTTCAACCTGATTTTGGGACAGCAATGGTTATGGTTTTTTTCATAAGTATTATGCTCTTTATAAGTGGTATAAGTATAAAATACATAGTTTCTGCAGTAGTATTAGGAATTATATCACTGCCGATTATGTATTCTAATCTAGAAGAATTTCAGCTAAATAGAATTAGAGTTTTTTTTAATCCATCTTTAGACCCTCAGGGTGCTGGCTACCAAGTTCTTCAATCTAAGATAGCTATAGGATCGGGAAAACTTTTTGGGAGAGGTTTGTTTGAAGGAGTTCAAAACCAGTATGGTTTTTTACCTGCTAAGGAAACGGATTTTATTTTTGCAGTTATAGGTGAAGAACTAGGTTTAATAGGAGGGTTGATTTTAATTTTCCTTTATGCTGTTTTGCTTTATAGAATGATAAAATTATCAAAGAATGCTCTCGATACTTTTGGTTCTTTAATGGTGATTGGGTTTACAGGTATGATATTATTTCATATTTTTGAAAATATAGGGATGACTATCGGCCTTACTCCTGTTACAGGTATTCCTCTTCCTTTTATCAGTTATGGTGGAACTTTTATGCTTGTTAATATGATATGTATTGGATTATCATTAAATGTAGGATTAAAAAAAGAAGGCTTGGAATTTTAAAAGGACTCTTAATGAGTCCTTTCTCTAAAGCAGCTACCGCCAATAAATTCTTTTATAATAGATGTGTTAGGAATAATGCTGTCATCATCTAATTCAATAAAGAAATCTAAAAATCTCATAAGTCTGTTTTTTTCATATCCATATTTCCCATCATCTTTAACTTCCTTTAAAATTTTTACTGCATATTTCTTAAGTACTGATATTTCATATATGAGAGATGAGTTAAACATTATGTCAGCATTTTCTTGAAATGGAAAAATATATTTTTCTTCTCCCTTTCTTACGTTGTTCCATACTTCAAATGTTGTTTCTGCATCATAGCCTCTATATTTACTGTCTCTAATCATACGTCTAATAAGTCTTAAGTCAGTTGTAGAAACCCTGTTGTGATTATCCACATTAAGTTGGGTTAAAGCACTTATATATATTTTATACTTATCTTTTTTATCAATGTCCTTAGTTAGTTTTTCGTTTAGTCCGTGGATTCCTTCTATAATTAAATATTCATTTTCATCTACTTTAATAGGCTTTTTTTCAAAGCTTCTCTTTCCTGTTTTGAAATTAAATGTAGGAATTACAACTTCTTCTCCATTTAATAGTTTTTTTAAATCCTTATTAAATAATTTTACATCTAAGGCATCTATTGTATCAAAGTTATAGTTTCCATCTTCATCTCTTGGAGTGAGATGTCTTTCAACAAAATAATCATCCAGCCCAACCGTATGAAATTTTTTGCCATTTACCCTTAACTGGACTCCCAGTCTCTGAGAAAAAGTTGTTTTTCCTGAAGAAGAAGGCCCAGCTATTAATATAATTTTGCTTTCTCTTTGACAGATTTCATCTGCGATTTGAGCTATCTTTTTCTCATGGAGAGCTTCATTTACTCTTACTATATCTTCAATACCATTGTTTATGATGTGATTGTTCAAATCTCCCACGTGTTTTAACCCTATAAGTTTAGCCCAGTTTTCTGATTCTTTAAAAACCTTTAGAAGCTTATTTTGTTTAGCATACTTTGGTATTACTTCCATAGTGTCTTTTCTTGGATAGATAAGTACCAGTCCATTTTCTTCTATTTTTATGTCATATTTATCAATCTCACTGGTTCTTTCTTCAATAGGACCATTAATATTAAAATAATATCCATCAATTTTATATAATTCAAAAAATTCTCTTTCTAAAGTTTTAAATAGCAAAACTTTGTCTTCCATTAATTGTTTCTTGAAAATATTAATGGTCTCTTGTCTGCTTAATTTTACCTTTTCTATTTTTATATTCTCTTCAATTATTTTCTTAATTTCTTTTTTTATTTTTTCTGTTTTTGTTTTAATATCCTTTTTATCGATGTCTAATTCTATGTAAAGTCCTTTATTTATAGAATGTTCAATGATCACTTTAGTTTCATGACCAAAAAACCTTTTACATGCCAATGTAAAAATAATACTTAATGTATTCTCATATTTTCTAACTTGATTCCAAGTATCCTGATTGTATTTTATCATATTATTGCTCTCCTTTTTATGGAACTTTTTTTTAATATTTACGTTTAATATATTAGAACGTCGTTCTATATATTCACCCTATTGGGAGAACTTTCCGGGAGTTCTCCTAACTATCAAAAAAACTTAGTTGTTTTTCTTTTTTTGGTATTAGATTTGAAACAGATAATCCAATCAATCTAATTTTTTCATCTATTTCAACTGAATATAATATCTTCATCGCTTCTTCGTAAAGTATACTGTCATCTGAATTATATAAATTTAAGGTTTTACTTTTTGTATGAGTAATAAAGTTTTCTGTTTTATATTTTACAGTAAGGGTTTTATACAAAAGTTCATCTTCATTTAAATTTTTAGTGATTTCTTTAGAGAATTTTAAAATCTTATTGCTTAAATATTCTTTATTATTAGTATCTTTTTTCAGAGTAGTTTCTTTTCCTATTGACTTGTTGGATTTTGTTTCATATACAACTTTTCTATTATCTATACCATTTATTCTATCATATATTTCTAAACCATGCTTACCAAATATTTCAACCATGTAATCTTTGTTTAACAAAAGTAAATCTCCAATAGTATAAATTCCAATATTGTTTAGGGTCTCTTTGGATTTTTTTCCTATCCCATGAACTTTATTTATATTTAGAGGTTTTAAAATATCCGGTACCATCTCTGGTTTTATAACTTTTAATCCATCAGGTTTGTTCCAATCTGATGCTATTTTAGCTAAAAATTTATTATACGATATTCCTAAAGAACATGTAATACCTATTTTGTTTTTTATGCTTTTTTTTAAGTTATACATTCTTTCAACATAGTCTTTTTGGTATTCTGTTATGTCTAAATATCCTTCATCTATTGATATTTTTTCTATTTTTTCTGTTACATTATCATGAATTAATTTAAAGATTTCTTTAGAAACCCTTGAATACTTCTTGTGATCAGAGCTAATTATAATACAGTTTGGACATTTTTTTTTGGCTATAAAAACAGGCATAGCCGATTTAATGCCGTATTTCCTTGCTTCATAGGAACATGTTGCTACCACTCCTCGTTTAGACTTGCCTCCAACTAAAACCGGTTTGCCTTTTAGTTTAGGATTGTCTCTTATTTCAATAGAAGCATAGAAAGCATCCATATCTAAATGAGCTATTATTTTTTTCAATATTATCACCTAAATAATTCTTCGATTTTATTACTAAAATCCTTAGGCATATCAGCCTCGAATTTTTTGCCCTTTAAATAATCCATCTTGTCTGAAATATCAACTATATTTAATTTCTGAGCATGAAGAAAGTATCTATCTTCGGAACTTTTATCTCCGTATTTTTTGTCTCCAAATAAAGGGTGACCTATACTCTTTAAATGTGCTCTTATTTGATGGGTTCTACCAGTTATTAATTCAATTTCAATTAAGGAATAGCCATTTTTCTCTTTAATCGGTATTATTTTAGTTATTACTTCCTTACCTTTTTGATTACTGTTAATATATGATACCCTATTTTCTCTTTTAATATAATCTTTTAATAATATTTCTTTTTTTATGCTTCCTGTTGCAATAGCCCTGTATGTTTTGGTAAAATTTTTGTTTCTCATTGATTTATTCAATATTTTTAATGAACTGTAGTTCTTAGCTGCAACAACTATCCCACTTGTATTTTTATCTAATCTATTTATAAAAGCAGGTCTAAAAGTTTTGCTTGAATATTCTTCATCAAAATTTAAATATGATAAAAGCATATCTACCAATGATATATCATTAGAATAATCCGGCTGTATGGTTATCCCCACCGGTTTGTTGATAATCATAAGATTATAATCTTCATAAATAATGTTTAATTTTTGACTAGTATTAATAAAAGATTTTTCTTCTCTAAATTTATTTATAGTTTCTTCAGCTAAATAAAATTTCACAATATCATTTTCCTTTAAAATGGTATCTGGTCTCCCTTTTTTATCATTGAGTTCTATATTCTTTTTTCTTATCATTTTCTGTATAAAGCCATTATTTGCTTTATTTAGATATTTTGAAACAAATCTATCGAATCTTTGGTTCTTTTCATTTTTTTTTATGATTAGTTTTCTCATTTTTTCCCCTTTATAATTAAAAATAATTTATCTTTCAATAGTTTATATTGAATGGGTTTCCTTTATGTGTTATATTTAATATATAAATACATGGAGTGATAGCCTTGAAGAAATTGATAAATTTTATTAAAGATCTTTTTTATGAGATTACTGATTATGCACTTATTATTATTGTCGTTGTAGTTATAGGTTTAATTTTGTTGTGGAGATTTAATGTCCTTTTCGATATTGAGCTCAATAAAGAACCTATCGAAGGCGAGGATGTCCCAAGTGTAGGTGAAGAAACTGATAATCCCACTTCAGGAGGTATAGAAATACCAGAACCGGAAAATCCTGAAGAGGAAGAACCTGAACAAGAAGAAGAAACCGAACAAATATTAGTTGAAGTACCTTCCGGTACAAGTGCTCAAGGTATAGCAGGTATACTCCTATCTAAGGGTCTTATAGATAGCGAAGATGAGTTCATTCAAAAAGCTGTAGAACTTGGCTTAGATACACAACTAAAATCTGGTGAATTTCTCATCGATAGTAATGCTTCTCTTGAAGACATACTAAAAATAATTTCAAGAACTGATTAATATAAAACTATTTAAAAAGCCTAGGCTTTTTAAATAGTTTTTTTAATATTCTTGATTAACATAATGATCAATTATTGATTTTTTTTCCTTTTCTAAAAATACTCCTTCTTTTTTTAGAACATTAAGTATCCATATGCTTTTAGAATGTAATACTGCAAACTCATAATCTTCAAGTACTATCTCATATAGTACATTCTTTAAATGTTTTGAGTTTACCTTAATAAAATATGCTTTAACATTTTCAAAGTCGAGAAGCCTTAGTAATCTAAATGTAGTTTTATCTTTTTCATTGTAAAAGTAATTGCAGTCATCTAAATATTTTTTATAATATGATATATGCTTAGAATTACTCTTTATTTCTTTAGCTAACATGCTGTAGTATTTCGCCATCATATTATAGTATTGATAGTTGTACATTCCTTTTTCATAACTATCAATTCTCTTAAAAGGTTTTATTTTCATACTTAAAATATATTTGTGATTTTCTTCGATGTATTCTTTCTTGCTTATATCTCCATTCATATATTGAATAATTAATGCATCTCTGTGAGAAAAAAACTCATCAAAGATATTAATTTCTTTATTATAATGCTTCACTTATAACACCTTTCTAAAATAATTTTATTTGAAATTTGATTTTATCAAATAAAACCTTTAAATGCAAAAAAAGCTTTGATGAATTTTCATCAAAGCTTTTTATATATTTTAATTCAAAATATACTTTCTTAGTTCTTCATCTAATTCTTCTTCATCGAAATTAACACTCATAAAGAAATCTACTTCGAATTTTTTTGAAGTTTTATTTAATTTTTCTACTATATTTTTCAAATCTTCCATGTTAATTTTAGCTATTTTATAAAGTCCATCTATGTAAACGTGTTCTATATCATAATCTGTAGCTAATAATCCACTCACAAAGCCTAAAAATTGATCAGAGTTCATCATTCCATATTCTTTAGTATTAATATATCTAATATCATGCTTCAAATCAAAAATATGTTTATTATTAGCTTCTAGAAACACAATCTTTCCTTTAATATTATCAAGAGCATTATTTCCAAAGTCTATCATTTTTCTTGTCTTACCTGTACCTTGTTTGCCGCAAACTAAATTGACCATTTTTATCTCCTCCTAATTTTTTTTAATTATATCATATATAGAAAACCTTTTCCATATTAATGATAGTTTATATTTTTTTATTTTTTACTGTTTTAGGTTCTAAATAATTAAATAATTTCCCTTGATATGAGTTATTATCTTTCATCATTTTTAATAACTCATCTTTTAGTTTCCACCAGCTTGTATCCCAATTACAAAACAGTGTTCTTTCTTTAGGTGCTCGTGAAAATAGTCTTTGAATACCAATTTGAGGATCCAAATATTCTAAGAAGTCAATAACTCTTTTAAAGTAGTTCTCTTTGCTGATAATTTTTATAGAATTTTCTTTATACATATTACCTAAAATAGTATCTTCAAGTATATATAAAGAATGTATTTTTACTGAATCTGTTTTTAAGCTTGATAGAATTTTAGCATTTTCAATTGAATCTATGTTTTCATCCCAGGGAAGATTTAATATTATATGGGTGCAAACTTCAAAATTATATTTTTTTATATTTGTTACACTGTATATGTATTCTGCTAAAGAATGTCCTCTGTTTAATTTACTTAAAGTTTTGTAATTACACGTTTGTAGTCCTAATTCAAAACTTATTTCTATTTGGTGTTTATCTTTAATTTTCTTTAAAAAATCAAGAATTTCATCTTGAATACAATCCGGCCTTGTAGAAATTGATATTTCTAATACATCTTCTCCAATACTATCTATTATGTATTTTTTAAATAAATTTATATCAATGTAAGTATTTGTATAATTTTGAAAGTAGATAATAAATTTATCTGCATTGTACCTATTTTTTATGAAATTTTTATTTTCTTTGATTTGCTTTTCAATAGTAATAGAATTGTCTAATAATTCAAACCCGGCTCCTTCTTCTCCACAAAAAATACAACCCCCTTTTCCGATGTTTCCATCTCTATTAGGACACGTTGTATTTATATTTACAGGTACTTTATATACTTTTTCACCATATTTATCCTTAAGATAATCAGAATATTTATAATAAAGTCTTTTATTCATTAATCTAATCATTCTCCAAACTCAATATTTTTTTTAATTCATGTACCGCCCCGTCATCATTGTTATCGTTACCAGCTACTATGTCTGCAACTAATTTTATTTCATTAGTACCATTTTTCATTGCAATCCCAATACCTGATTTTTTTAAAAGCTCTATATCGTTGTTATCGTCACCTACTGATATTATTTCTTCAATTTTTATTTCTTTAGATTTAGCATATCTTTCTACACCCTCCCACTTACATCCTTTTAAATCTAAAAATTCTAATAAACCTTTTACACGTAGATTTTTAGATGTAAATGAGTTGTAGCTTTCAGGGTATTTTTTATTTATTTCATTACGAAAAGTTTCAAGTTCAAAAAAATCACCGGTAAAACAAACAGCCAATATCTTACTTAAATTATCTTTGTCGAATCTTACAGTTTTATATCTACCGTCTTTATTACTAACATATCCATTGTAATTTAAGCTATGATATTCTTCTTCTATAATAATATCATAACCTTTGTTAAACTTATCAACATGAATTATTGGAGCAAAATCCTTTGATTTTGCTTCTTTAATGATGTTTAAGGCTTTATTTTTTTCAAGATAGTTAGCAAATATCACTTTATCATCAGAAGTATGTCTTGCTATACTTCCGTTGTTAGATAAAACAATCATATCCTGTTTTAATGGTTTTATAAGTTTTTTCGCATGGTAATAGGATCTTCCAGTTGCTATAATAACATCAATATTGTTATTTTTAAGTTTATTAATATACTCTACTGTTTGGGAAGAAATTTTACCATCTCCTCTTAGTAGAGTTCCATCTAAATCAAATACAATTAATTTATATCTCACTTTTTATAACCTACTTTTCGTAGCTTCTTATTATTTCACACAAAAGGTTAAAAGTTTTTTGTGTAGAGCTGATACTTAAATGTTCATTTGGAGTGTGAATATCATACATGTTCGGTCCAAAAGAAATTGCATCTAACCCTTCAATTTTTTCGGCAAGAAATCCGCATTCTAATCCAGCATGTATTGCAATAACTTCCGGATCTTTATTATTAATCTTTTTATAAGTCTTTACCGCTAAATCTCTAATATAAGAATTTTGAGAATATTCCCACCCTGGATAAAATTCTCCTTCTGAGTATTCAGCTTCTAGTAATTCTGTTAACTGTTTCATTTCATCTGTAAAGTATATAAGATTTGACTCTACTGAGCTTCGAGGTGCACATATTAATTCTACTTTATTATCTTCTTCTTTTACTACACCTAGATTATTAGAAGTAATCACCAGTTCTATTTCTGTGCTTTTTTTCATCGGTCCATTTTTTATTAAGTTTAATGCTGATATAATTTTTAATTTAGTTTCATCTGTATATACTTTTTTGTTATCAGAATCAAAAGGTTCCAATTTAAAATTAATATTAGGGTCAGTAACTTGATATTCTTTTTTGATAAGCTCCAAATGATTATTGATTTTATTTTCTACTAAATCTCGGTTATCAGTCAAAATAACTGCCTCTGCTTCTCTAGGAATAGCATTGGTTTTAGAACCTCCACTGATACTTTTTAAATCTATTTCATCTTTTATTTTGTATAATATCCTTCCTAACAATTTGTTTGAATTAGCTTTCTCCTTATCTATATCAACCCCAGAGTGTCCTCCTGATAGACCATGTACAAAAATTCTAAATGCATTATTGTAAACACTGTCTTTTTTATGGGTATTTATATTTATAGATAATCTTCCTCCTCCAGCACATCCTGCAGTGAAAATTCCTTCTCCTTCACTATCTAGATTTATAAGAGTACATCCATCTAGGTGTTCCGGATTCAAATTTAAAACTCCTGTCATTCCGCTTTCTTCATCTGTTGTTATTAACACCTCTAAATTCGGATGAGAAATTTCATTAGATTCTAATATAGACATGAACATAGCAACTGCTATTCCATTATCTGCTCCTAAGGTTGTTCTATCAGCATAGATATAGTCATCTTTTACAACGAAATCAATTGGATCCTTGCTAAAATCATGTTCCTTATCTCCATTTTTCTCGCACACCATATCCATGTGTCCCTGTAAAATTAATGTTGAATTCTTCTTTTTTTCATCTGTTGCTGATTTTTTAATGATAATGTTGTAGGCTTTATCCTGTATAACTTCAAGATTTTTTTCTTCTGCCCAGTTTTTAAGATAATTACTTATCTTTTCTTCATTTTTTGAGCATCTAGGTATTTGATTAATATTTTTAAAGTTTTCAAAGACTCTTTCTGCTTCTATGTTTTTTAATTCTTCCATATTATCACTCCAATCTTCCTATTCTTGTAAGAGGAAAAAATCTAAAAACTGCTTTCCCCATAATATCCTGCTTTTTAATGAAAGGATTTTCCCAATATCTCGCATCTCTAGAGTTTGGTCTATTGTCTCCCAAAAAAAAGTAAGAATCTTCCGGTATTTCAAATTTCTGTGGTTTTTGAGTTGCTTTTACAGCATAGTTTTCTTCTATTAGTTCACCATCTATATAAATATCTCCTTCTTTATCTATATATACTTCTTCTTCAGGCAAGCCTATAAGTCTTTTTACTAAAACCTTTTCTAATTCGTCGGATTCAAATACTATAATATCTCCCCTCTCCATATTATCCTTATCTAAAATTTTAGATACAAATAATTTGTCTCCGGGTTCTATAGTATTTTCCATAGATCCTGTAGGCACAGTAACTAACACAAAAACAAATTTGTTTAGAAAAAAAACTATTACTAATGCTACTATTATGGGAATTACCCATTCTTTAAATAAATAATTTATCTTTGACATTTTTCCTCCTGTGGATTAAAGAAATATAAAATAACTTCTATCCTCCAGCTAGTTGATAATGAATTTGGACATTATCGTTCTGCTCTATTGTTTTAGTTTTGTATTGTGATTGATCTATTAATTTACCATTTACCTTTACTATTAAAAGTTTTCTATTAAATTCCTTATACTTGATTAGGTCTTCAACAGTCATACCTTTTTCAAAATCTTTAAATTCTTCATTGTTTAGTAACATCGCACCACTCCATATAAAAAAATGATAGGAATTTAAATTCCTATCATCTATTTTACAGATGTTTCTCTATAACTTCAAGTACTTCTGGAA
>CAZNLP010000003.1:0-15624 GCA_964574015.1 uncultured Clostridia bacterium
TTTTAGAAAAAAGTAAATTTGCTCCCAAAACTCCTCCCATCTTAAAATCGGTAATTGTAAACAAATTTCCCGAGTAGTCTATTCTATCTACAACAACATTACCGGAAAGTATCACCTCAATATTCGTGCATTCATCTCCGTCCATGTGAATGATGCTGTCTTTTTTATAGGTATTGATTTGGAAGCTTCCTTCATTAATATACTTTTCTATTTCTTCCTTTGAAAATACATCAAACAAAGGTATTTCTTTCATTTTTTTTATGTGATTTTTCACAATCATACCTCCTTTCATTTCACTGTTGCTCATATAATTCAGAATTAATTGACAATCCAGATTCTATCAGTATTAATCTTCCTATCGAAAGATCTTATAATTCTTTTTGTCACTCAACATTATAAAAAAGCATAGATTAGCAAAGGAAATTGCATAGAGAGTATTTTGATAAGCAATACAGAATAAATGATGAGACTATTAGGCCGTGCCCAACCGAAGGGAATTCACGGCCTGTCGAAGAATGTTTCTTGTATTACTCAAAATAGGAACTCGCAGTTGACTTACTAATCTATCTTCTATTTAAAGACGAAACTAAATACTCTGCTCAGTTCTTTCAATTATCTCGTCTTGAAGAGCTTTCTCCAAATTGTTAAAATGGTCGCTGTATCCAGCAACTCTAACAATCAAGTCTTTGTACTCATCTGGATTAACCTGGGCATCAATGAGAGTATCTTTACGTATTACATTAAACTGAATATGATGTCCTCCCATTTTAAAATAGGATCTTATAAAGGCGGCAAAGTTTTCTATTCCTTCTTCTCCTTTTAAAATATCCGGGGTAAACTTCTGATTTAAAAGGGTTCCTCCAGTTCTTACATGGTCCATTTTAGATGCCGACTTAATAACTGCTGTAGGTCCATTTTTGTCTGCACCTTTTTCCGGAGATATTCCGTCTGTAAGGGGTTTACCGGCGAGTCTTCCGTTTGCTGTAGCTCCTGTAACTGATCCAAAGTATATATGGCAGGTTGTCGGCAGCATATCTATTCTGTAGGTTCCCCCAAATACAGTGGGTCTTCCAGTAATCATATCATTAATCGTATTAAAGGTTTCAATCATAATATTATCGGCATAATCATCGTCGTTTCCGTATTTTGGTGTGTAGTTTAAAACTATATTTCTAATTTTTGGATATCCTTTAAAGTTATTATTTAGAGCTTGTATAAGCTCATCCATAGTGAATCTTTTATCCTCAAATACATTTTTCTTTACTGCAGATAAAGCATCTGTAATAGTTCCTATACCAACAATTTGCAGATATCTAGTGTTGTATCTTGCTCCGCCCTCGTTGTAATCTTTGCCTTTTTTGATGCAATCGTCTACTACAGTTGATAAAAATGGAGAAGGCATATGTTCGGCAAATATTCTTTCTATTTTATTGTTTCCTTCTATTTTTATATCCACAAAATGCTTTAGCTGTTTTTTATAAGACTCAAAGAGCTCTTCATAGGACTTGAATTTTGTTGGATCTCCGGTTTTTAACCCTATTTGTTTTCCTGTTCTTTTATCCAAACCGTTGTTTAGTGTTATTTCGAATATTTTAGGTGTGTTGAAGTACCCAGTAAGAATGTATGCTTCTCTTCCCTGAGCTCCCGTTTCAACACATCCACTTGAGCCTCCGTATCTTGCATCTTTTATATCTTTTCCGGCTTGAAGAAGTTCTTCTATTAATTCTTCTGTATTGTAAAAAGCAGGCTGTCCCCATCCTTCTCTTGAAACTTCACAGGCTCTTTTTATAAATTTCTTAGGATTTTTTACGCTAATTTGAACGTTGGAGCTGGGTTGAAGAAGTTTCATTTCATCCATTACATCCAGAATGATGTAGGAAACATCGTTTACTCCATCTTCTCCTGTTTCGGGATTAATACCTCCAGTATTAAGGTTTGCAAAGTCCGTATAGGTAGCACTTTCAAGCATAGTTACTCCTACCTTTGGAGGTGCCGGTTGATTATTGAATTTAATCCATAAACACTCAAGTATCTCTTTAGCTTTATCTCTCGTCAGTGTACCCTCTTCTACTTCTTTCTTATAGAAAGGATACAGGTACTGGTCCAATCTTCCCGGTGAAAAAGCATCCCAAGTATTTAACTCAGTAGTAACTCCAATATGTACAAACCAGTACATCTGTACTGCCTGAGCAAAGGTTTGTGGTTTGTTTTCTGGAACGACTTTACAGTTTTCAGCAATAGATAGTAAATCTTTCTTTTTTTCAAGTTCTGTTTCTTCAACTGCAAGTTTTTCCGCATATTCTGCATATCTTTTTCCGTAGGTAATAAGGGCGTTGCAGGATATTTTCATTCCTTCAAGTTGAGCTTTTTTCTTGTAAGCTTCTGGATCATTCAAATAATCTAAATCTTTAATTTCTATTTCTATTTCTTTTTTTATATCTTTAAATCCTTTTTTATAAAATTTATCATCTGCTACTGTATGCCCTGGAGCCCTCTGTTCCATAAACTCGGTAAATATACCTGCTTCGTAACAATCTTTCCATTCCTTAGCCATATTTTCCAGTAGTTTTTGTCTAGTTGATCTATTTTTCCAGTATGGAATTATTTTTTCTTTATGTAATTTTCTATCTTCTTCAGATACTTTAAAGCTTATGGTTTCTCTTTTTTCCATAACATCGAAATCTTCCAATGTATGGCAGCATAATTCTGGAAAGGTTGGTGCTGTTTGCGGTTCATAGCCCTTCTCTCCAACTATTAATTCTCCATCACCAATATAGAGCTTTCTTTTCTTCATTAATTCTTCGAATACTAAAGCTCTTAGTACTGGAATTTCTTTTACTCCTAAGTATTTTTGGTATATTTCAGTTTCTATTTCTGCTCTCTCTAGACTTAGTTTTGGTTCTGTTGATACACTAATCTGTCTTAATTTTTTTGTTCTTTCAGTACTTCCTCTCAAGTTAATCCTCCTTATCCACCAATCTTTACTGTGAATCCTGACTTCTCAAATTTTTCCTTAATATATCCTATAAGCTCATCTTTCGGTCTTTTCATAAGGTCATTTTTGTATTCTCTTCCTAATTTTTTGTATTTGTGTAAGGCACCGTTGTGATATGGAAGTAAACTTACTTTTTTAATTTTAGTAGCTTTTAAAAGTTTTATGATGTTATCTATATTTTCATCATCTATATTTATACTTTCTCGTGATCCTAAGATTAGAGGTATTCTTATGTTTATATTATTATGAATTTCATCAAGTTTTATAAGATTTTCAAGTATTATTTCATTCGACTTACCTATAAAATCTTTGTGCTTCTTATCGTCAATTAATTTTATATCGTATAAGAATAAGTCTACGTATTTAGATACTTTTTTTAGTTTTTCCCAGCTTGAATATCCGCTAGTATCAACTGCTGAATGTATCTTTTTTTCTTTCAATCTTATGAGTAATTCCATCAAGAAATCCACCTGGTCTAAAGGTTCTCCACCGGATAAAGTAACCCCACCTTCGGATTCTTCATATATTATTTTATCTTTTTCTATTTCTTTTAAAATCTCATCAATTGAATATTCTTCTCCAACTACTTCTCTTGCTCTATAAATACATACAAGTTCGCATTCTCCGCAGAAAATGCATGTATTCCTATCCCATTTCAGTTTTCCGTTTTTAATAACTAGAGCATCTTCGGGACATGTCGAAACACATTCTCCGCACAGGGTACAATTTTCTATATTGTACATAAATTCTTTTCTATTATCTATACTTTCTGGATTATGGCACCATAGACAGTTTAGTGGACATCCTTTTAAAAAAACCGTTGTTCTTATTCCCGGTCCATCGTGTATCGAAAATTTCTTAATATCGTATATTAATCCTTTTGTCTTCATTTATATCACCAGTTTCATTTAGTTAATTTATTTCACCACATATTATTTCTATTATATAAGTAGTTTATATATTTGTACATAATAAAAAAGACAAAACCCGTCTTTAAAAACCGGGCTTTGCCTTATTTTTTTTATTTCATTTAGCTAAAATATATCTGATTTTCTGTTTTTCCATGCATGAAGAGCCAATGATACACCTATAACTCCGTAAACTACGAAAGCTCTAAAGAATTCACCAAGCTGAGCATCTCCAAAAAGCTGCTTTCCGGCTGTAGGTGATACAATAAATACTGCATGGAATAAAATAATTCCGAGTATCCCATGTCCGATTTTTGCACTTTTAACTGAGGCACCACCTATTAGTATGGCTGCAACAGCAAACATTCCAACCTGCATATGGCTTCCGTAGGTGTTCATAGTTCCTACGTTTTGCAGGAATATTATCTGTCCCCAAGCAGCAAAAACCGTTGACATTATTACTGCTATAATTCTAGTTCTATCTACATTAATTCCTGAAACTCTTGCTATATGCTGACTAAGTCCAATAGACTTAAAATCCTGCCCAAGTTTAGTTTTCATGATAACTATATTAAAGACAGCTATCAAGAATACTAAGAATAATGTGAATATAGGCACTTCTATTGCCTGAAGCATGTTAAGACTTTGAATAGCTGAACTGTCTGTGCCGCTGAAAAGGAATGATCCCGTAGATGCAGTCATTATTACAATACTAAATCCAATCAGTAGTACAGCTAGTACCAAATACGCTATATAAGTTTTTCTGCTTTTAACTCTTTGAATTTTTGAATTTTCCCCTCTGTAGAACAATCTAAATAGACTATACAAAATTATTATCCCACCTACTATTATCATAAAATGAAATAGATTAACTTTAAAAACATCATCGAAAGCATATTTTAATCCTGCTTCACCGTAGTTGGTATTCAGTGCTATAGTGTTTCTGAGTCCTACACCATCTGGCTTAATCATAGGTACTTTTTTAACTGGTATAATACCTCCTACAACAATAAGGAGTAGAAATTGATACAATCCGTTGGCAAAGAAACCAACTATAAGACCTGCTATCATTTCCTGACCTTTTGTGTTGTTAAAGAGTACTCCAGTTAAGTATCCAAAGAATATAGCAATTGGTGTTGCAACTACACAAGCTAAAAGCAATCCACCAAGCCCAGTCCAGCCAAAATATAATGCTATAATCAATGCAATCTGTCCAGCCATAGCTCCAACTATAATACCAAAGTTAAGTCCTATCCCGGCAGTTATTGGGATTATCAAAGATAAAACGAGAAATGTATTTCTGCTTATCCTTGTCATCATTTCACTCGCTAAGTAAAAAACAGGAAGTTCAGACAACATGATACCGCCAACTGTTAAAAATATAAATATCAATGTAACAATATTTTTCTTTAAAAATCCTTTCACGGTTTGTTTATTTTCTATTTTTTCTACTTTTGCTATATCTGCCATATTATTGTCCTCCATCCACTTTTGTAAGAGCATATAGTATTATCCCGTTTTGTACTACCATTCTTGCAATTTCTGCTATACTTCCAAATGGCATAATTTCATTTAAAACAGGCATCGAGCTCGTTAGCACTCCCTGGAATAATATAACTCCAATGATAACATGGCTAACCTTTGCTCTACTTGCTGTAGCTCCACCAATTAATACTGCTGCAACGGCAGGAAATGCCATCATAAGAGGCGCAGTATATAGCTGTATAAATCCAAAACTTTGTGAGTAAACTATTATTCCTAAAGCTCCTAAATATGTAGAAATAACATTTGCAATTATTCTACCTCTATCTATATCAACACCAGAAGCAACTGCAAATTTATTGTTCATGCCTCCAAGTTGAATTGCTGTACCAATTTTACTTTGAGTAAAAGAATAAACTAAGAAACATACAACTCCGAAAAACAAAAGTAATCCAGTAGGTATTCCTACACCTAATATCTCAAAGTAAAGAAAGTTATCTAAAACCTTTTCAAATAGTCCATCTAATGTGAAGGTTGTCTTTAGTCCTCGACCTATAGGCCATCTCATAACCTTACTGGAAAAAGGTATTACAATCCATCCTATACACATTAACTGTACTATTGAAAATCCTGTATAAGTCGCTATTGTCATCTCTGCACCTTTACAAGCATTTAATAGTTTACCATATAGTATTCCAACAATTACTGATAGTGGAAGAGCCATTAATATAGCAAAAACAAAAGCCGTGATTCCTACTAAATCAAGGTCTATAGCTGTAGTAGCTGCCAACAGTCCAAGTACTATTCCTATTGTAACAGCAAAGTTTGGTCCTGTCCCCGATTGAATGGAAGGTACCATTGCTAAAACTATAATTCCATACATTCCAACCCTTTGTATAAGGTCTGTTATAACCATACCTACAGGAAGACCTAATATAAATCCCGTTATTAATATAATTACTAGTAAAAGGGCCATCATAAATCTTGGGAATCCAATATCTTTAATGAATTTTATCATAATGATCCCCCCCATTTCCGTTATCGTCTAATGACTTTCCTGCCATTAATAGTCCAAAGTCAGCATCGCTATCTTCCGGTTTAAGTATTCCTGCTATTTTACCTTCGGTAACTATAGCTATTCTATCTGCAATACTCCTAAGTTCATTAAGTTCTGAAGAAGTCATTATTATAGTCATATTGTAATCTCTATTTAAAGCTTTAAGTAAATCTAAAACTATTTTCTTCGCTCCTATATCTATCCCTCTAGTAGGTTCTGATACAAGAATAATATCAGGATTTTGAGTAAGAGCCCTTGCTATACATACCTTCTGTTGATTTCCACCACTTAAGCTTCCTACCTGCTGCTTAGAGCTTGTGCATCTAATATCTAAATCCTTAATCATTTTCTCCGACCGTTCTTGAATTCTTTTCTTATCCCTAAGGGTAAAAAACTTATAGTCCTTTAAGTATTCTCCGTTTATATTCATAGCGGTAAAAACTGTATTCAGCTCTATTGAAGCGTCTGTAACTAGTCCAACCTCTTTTCTATCTTCAGAAACAAATGCTATACCTTTTTCAAGCATTTCTTTAGTAATAGGTTTAGTTATGTGTTCTCCCCTTAAAATAAACTCTCCTGCTGTTGGATAAAGACCCATAATGCCGTTTGATATTCCAAGTTTACCTAACCCGGCTAATCCACCTATACCGAGGATTTCACCTTCATATAACTTAAGATCTATTCCTTTTACTTCTTCTCCAGGCATTTTCACTTTAAAGTTTTTTAGTTCTAATATTGGTTCCTTAGTTCTATCAATTTCTTTTTTTTCTTTTCCAGATATTTCAATCTTTCTTCCTATCATCAATTCTGCTATTTCTCTACTTGTTGTCTCCGATGTTTTTTTCTTTGCTACAAGTTCACCATCTCTTAAAACTGTAATATTATCGGAAATTTTTATAACTTCGTCTAATCTATGTGTAATAAATAATATTGCTATACCTGAATCTGCAAGTTTTCTCATTATTCTAAGTAAATTATCGGCTTCACTTTCTGTCAGCACCGCCGTAGGCTCGTCAAATACTAAAAATTTAATTCCGGTTTTATCGATTTCTCTTGCTATTTCTATAAACTGCATATATCCAACAGGCAATCCAGCAACTCTTATCCATTCGTCTATATTCATATCTACTTTGTCTAGAGCTTTTCTTGCATCTCTACCCATCTTTGCATATTCTACTGTTTTTAATCTCGGCCCAAATAATCTACTTACAAAGTTGTCCTTTGTAAGTTCTCTATTTAATTTGATATTTTCTGTAATGCTGTAATCAGGAATAAGCATAAATTCCTGATGAACCATCCCTATACCTAAGTTCATGGCATCAAAGGATGAACTAATGTTTCTTTTTTCTCCATCAAAAAATATCTCCCCTTCAAAACCACCAGTTGAGTGTATAACATTCATTCCGAATAGTACGTTCATTAAAGTTGATTTTCCTGCCCCGTTTTCTCCCATTAGACAGTGAATCTCTCCTGGTTTTATTGAAAGATCGACATTTTTTAATACTGTATTACCATAGTACGATTTGGTAATATTTTTCATTTCTAATAAATACTCATTGTCCATCTTTGCCCTCCATAAGTCATAATAAGTTGATAGCAAGATTAAAAAATCTTGCTATCAAATAATTTTTATTATGTGCTATTTAAAAGTCTACGTAATCACTTAATACCATTATGTAGTTGTCATATACAACGCCATCTTGCTCAAGTGGTGTAAATTTCATTTCAACTCCAGCATCTTCATACATAACCTGCTCTAATGCTTCAAGGTCAAATCTATCTACTTCACCGTTGATCCACATAACAGCATAGTCAGCTCCTGATCTTAAGAAAGACATAGCCATTGGTACTGGCCAAGTTGACATTCTTCCAGTCATATCATTTTCAGCTACTTTTGCTCTTATTTGTTCTATCATCCATTCAGTATCCCCTTGATTTTCTTCAGGTATTTCAATGTTTAATGCTGCTGGGAATCCGTGATATGGTGATGGACAGCATGGTTGTGGATAAATAGCTCCTGTTTCATATACAGCTTCAATTAAAGGTGGCTGCATTGAGCAGTTAGTTGAAAAGAATGCTGTATCTTTACCATATCTTTCTACCTGCTTAGGTACATCTTCAAGTATAAACTGCTGTGCTCCAGATACTCCAGCATCACCAGTTGGGTCCGGTGCATCTACTTCAACAAATTCTATTCCTTCTTCAGCAGCTAGTTCTTTCCAAATGTCTCTTCTTTCTGCTAATAATGCATAAGACATATGTCTTGGGAAAGAGTAGTGTATGAAAGTTTCAGCTCCCTGCTTTTTAATCTGTTCGATTAATGCAGGTCCCATTCCAAGTTCATCGATTTGAAGTGCGATATCATTTCTTGATGCTGCCATTGCAGGGTCTTCTGCAACTGTACCAGAAATAAGTAGAATATCGTCTCCTCTCATCTCTCTAACTTTTTCAAATGCTGCAACTGTACCAGGGATAGCTTGTACTGCTATAATAGCTTTAACATCAGGGTCTGATGCCATACCTACTATGTTAGCAATAACTGTTTCCTGCTCATCCATGAATTTGTCCGGATAAGTTTGGATAATTACATGCTCTTCACCATACTTGTCCATTACTTCTTGAGCAGCTCTGTACTCTTCTTCATTTTGAGAAACAGTACCTGTTGCTATACCAATTTTCCAGTTTCCTTCTGCTCCTTCTGCTGGCTCTTCTGCCGGCTCTTCGCTACCTTCTTCTGGTTCTTCAGCAGGTTCTTCTGCTGGTTCTGTTCCACCACATGCAGCTAAACTAAAAACCATTGCTATCACTAGTAGCAAAACTGTGATCTTTCTTAACATTTACTTCCTCCTATTTAATATATATTTGATAATAATTCAAAGAAAATTTAAAAAAATAAATTCCCTTTGAATCTATATCCGTCATTAATTAACCCCTGATACTCTAACTTTTTGTTAGTTAATTAGAGTAATTATATCACAATATTTATAAGCAAACTATTTTTTATTTTTACAAAAAATTAATAAATTTAAAAAATATAAATGTACTATTAATATAATATGAAGTGTAAACGTTTTCAACAACTTTATTCTTAAGAAATTTTAATATTTTGATAATTATCGTTATAATTTCCATATAATCATAATAGTTATAAATAGTATAAACAGAAAATTAGTAGATGAGAAAGATATATTTGTTCTTCTTAAAAATTTAATGAAATTATAGTCTTTCTTTACAATAATTCTATATAAAAAGTAAGCTACTGCAGCCTTTAAGCCAAATAAAAGCCATTCACTAATATTAAATAGGTTTATATATTTGATGCTTGCTTCAGTAAACAAACTGTATATAGGTATGTAAAAATTACCAAAAATTATACATGCCAAAGATAATAAGTATAAAGGTATTTTTTTATAAATTCCAAGTTTATGGTTTTTGAGATTTATATTTTTCTCTCCGAAAAATATTTGAGATAGCTTTATAAAATAAGTTAGAGTTAGTATATCTATAAAGTACATTAAGTATTCAAGTGTTTTTGAGTAAACACCGTATTTAATAATACTTTTACTAACGTATCCATTAAATAGAGGCATGCCTGTTATCGATAGTATTCCTACAATCATAAAGATTGACAAAAGTGGATAGTTTTTAAGTAGACCTCTAATTTTCGTTACATCTCTTTTCTTATATAAGCTAACTACTGCTCCACCACTTAGGAAAAGGAGGGTTTTAAATATACCGTGGTTAATTATATGCATAATCCCACCTAGGGTTTCCCCTTCAAGTTGATTTAAACCAATCATAATAATTCCTATTTGAGATATAGTGCTAAAAGCCAGTATTTGTTTAAGATCTTTCTGACTAACTGCAAAAATAGCCCCAGAAATAGCTGTAAAAATTCCGAGTATTATGAAAAATTCTCTAAAAGTTTCCAAACCGTACATGGAATTTATTCTAATAAAAACATAAAGACCACTTTTAACCAGTAATCCTGAAAGTAATGCAGATATTGAAGATGGGGCAGCACTATGAGCCTTTGGAAGCCAGTTGTAAACAGGAAAAAATGCGGATTTAACTCCTACTGCAGCCATTATTGAAATATAAGATAGATTGGTAAGATTAAGACCTTGGTATATGTTGATTTTTGCAGTTAAAATATCTATATTTAATGTACCTTCAGAATAGTAGATAAAAGCCATACCAAGAAGATAAAACATCATTCCTACGCTATTAAACAAAAGATAGTACAATCCAGCTCTAACAGACTCTCCATCCATTTTATACAATATTAATATAGAAGATAAAATTGTAGTTATTTCTATAAAAACAAACATAGTAAATAAGTCGTTAGTTTGTAGCAATCCCAAAAATACTCCTTCTAAAAAAATTAAAAGGAATATAAATTTCGAATCTCTTTTTTTAGTATCCCAGATATATATTAAAATCATCCACCATATAAGTATGGTCAAAAAAATAAAAAGCATGGATATTTTATCATTTCTTAAAACAATACTTACTACTTCATTCCAATTTCCCAAATTTAATAAATGTTTTTCTTTTAATCCTTCAAATTCTATAAAATATTTAACAGCTAATATAGATAAAGTTACTTGAGCAACAAAAACAACGTTGTTGGAGTATTTTGTATCGGTCAGGTAAACTATCATAGATGCAAATATAGGAATCATTATTATTAATACAGGTATTAGTTCCATATTATCCTTCTCTTTCTAATAACTCGTCCCATTCTAATGTGCCGTAGTAGTGAAAAATTTTTATACTGATCATTAATGCTAGTGCAGTTGTAGAAGCACCTATAACTATAGTTGTTATCATAAGGGCCTGCGGAAGGGGATCTACCATGTTTTTAACTCCTTCTAAAATAATAGGTATGTCTCCGTGATTTCCGTTACCTAAATTTAAAAACAGTAAAATTAGAGCAGTTTCTATGATGCTAAAACATATAATAGATTTAATAATATTTTCGCTGGTAACTATTCCGTATATACCTATAAGCATAATTATAAAAGATAAAATAGGATTCATATTAACTTCTCCCTTCTTCGATAAAGCTTGAAAACATAGCTACTAAGCCTAAGCTTACCTTACTACCTATTAAGAAATTTAAAAGAACAAGAAATATTCTTTTATAGTTAATACCCCAGTCCATCGGTATTGGATTGGTAAAAAATGTGCCTTTAGTTATTAAGCTTAATGATCCTACAATAATAATCGCTATGAATAAAAGCTTTTCCAATCTAACTAATCCGGTTAATATACTTATTCTTTCCGGTATAATAAAGTAGGTTATAAGAATTGCTGTAGCTAAAATAGCTCCACCTTGAAATCCTCCACCTGGTGTAAGATGTCCATTTATTATTACGTAGAAACCAAAAACAAGAATAAATGGAAATAATACTCTACTGAAACATACTAAAATTTGTGAATTTTTCATATTACCACCTCAATTTATAAGTTCTGATCATCTTTTTTGTACATAAATGTTATTCCAGATACTGTTATTAAAAGTAGACTTGTTTCAAATATTGAATCAAATAACCTGTAGTCAAGATAGATAGCCGTAACTATATTTCTAGATCCTGTCTCTTCTAATGAATTTTCTATATAGTAGTCCTTTGTTGTAGTATCTATATTATCTTCAAGCCAACTTATATTTTTCGAAAAAATAAATAAAATAAAAGCCAGCATTATGATTAACGATGTTTTTTTAATCATAAGTTTCATCCTCTTCCTGTTTTATAACCTTAATTAAATCATAATTCTTAGTCATTCTTTCTAATCTGTTCATCAGTATACTACTCTCTTTTCCCTTTAAATAATATTTATTTCCATCTTCAGATCTATCGATTATAAGGTCTACATTTCTTTCCCTAAAAATACCTGAGATATTATTAAGGTCTCTATTTTGCATATTTAATTTAAGGTTATATGTATCTGCAAATTTTTCTAATAACTTATAGCCTTCTCCTTCTTCATCAATAAAGAAGTCATCCTCTATGTGGGTTATGACTACATATTCTCTCTGCTTAGAAATAGAAATAATAAGTATAAGAGGCATTATAGCACTACCTACTGCTATTTCAGCTAAAGCAACATCGGGAGCACTGTTGAAAAAAAATAATATAGCTATAAACAATGATGATACAGAAAACATAAGTGCTATAACCATATTGCTTTTATTTACAACCATAGCCACAGTAACTATTATGAGTAGTACTTGTATGAAATTTGCAATTACCACAGTTTCCATGACTTTTCCTCCTTTTGACCAACAGGTATCCCATTTAAATATGCAGATCTAACAATGATATGGTTGCTTATAGGACTAGTTATTACAAGAAAAAATATAATTAATAGTAATTTAACAGTATATTCGCTTATACCCGTGTAAAACAGCAATGCAATTAAAACTGTAAATGTGGCTACTGTATCAATTTTACTGCTGGTTAATAATCTGGAGTACATATTTTCAAATCTGAAAATTCCAATTATTCCAAATATTATGTAAATCCATGATATAACTAATAGTATTTTTCCAATCATTTTGTTCTACCTCCAAAAAGAATGAATCTAGCAAAAAGTGCAATTGTTAAAAAGCCAATAATGCCTGCTGATAAAGATATATCAAGTAATACAGGTCTTTCGGAGTAAACAGCATAGATAGCTATAAGTAATATGGTTTTTGCTGAAATTAAGTTAAGAGCTAAAAGCCTATCCCAAGTAGTTGGTCCTAAAATCATTCTAACTAGGGAGAATAGCATAGCTATAACAAGCATAAACATTGTAATTATTAATATCATAAGAATTATCCTTTCTGTTAAAATCTATAAAAAGTACTTTTCAAAATTTTCTCTTATTTCTCTTCTTACAGTTTCCTGGTCGCTTCTGCAATCTTTTAAAGATAAAACCGTAAGCTTATTTCTTTCAGCATTCACTGTTATGGTTCCTGGAGTAAGGGTTATAGAGTTTGATATAATAGCTACTATAAGTGGATCGTCGACTTCCAACTGGACTTCTGTTATAAAGGGTTGACAGTCTTTCTTTATTATTCTTTTCAGATAACTAAAAGATGATAAATAAATCTCTTTAATAAGATTAAGAGAATAAGGTATCATTATCTTAGGATTTAGTGGCTTATATATATATCCTTTATGATTGTATAAAATTCCTTCGGAAAAATTAGTAACAAATAAACATACAATTATTCCTGTAATTAAATTCAAAGGTTTTAAAGACATATTTATTAATATCCAAAAAATCATAAGTACTATAAATAACTTAAAGTTGTTTTTAAATCTTCTCATTTATTAACCTCTTTCTTAAAACAATTTCCTACCATTTCCATACCATCATTATAACAATATATGCTATCAAAAGGTAGTTAGATGTACTGAAGGATAAGTTTGTGTGTCTTAGTTTTCTGATTATTAAATAATCTTTTTCTATTATGAACTTATATATTACAAAACCTATTAAAATATTTATAAAATAATTTATAAAGTTAGAAATTTTAAAGACATTTACATAAGATATGTCAATGTTAAAAAATAATTCAACAAGCTGAACATGGAAAATACCTAAAATTATACACATAGCAGTAGGAATTAACATTCCAACTCTTATAGAGTTTATTCTTATTGTATTAATAAAAGATTGGCTTTTCAAAAAAATTTGGGACATTTTTAGAAAGGATATTACCGTCCCTATGTTAATTAATTTTAGCCCATATTCTGCAGCTATGTTTCCTTCGAATCCATATTTAATTATTGTTTTACTTATATACCCATTGAACATAGGAGCACCTGTTATAGAAAGCATACCTATTATCATAAGTATCGATACAAAAGGCATATCTTGGAAAACTCCTCTAAGCTCAGTTACCTTTCTTTTTCTGTAGGTATTAATAATGACCCCTGCTCCTAAAAACAGTAGGGATTTAAAAAAAGCATGGTTGAAAATATGAAGCAACCCTCCTATTTTATAATAAGGATCAATGCTGTTTATACCAATCATCATAATACCTACCTGAGAAACAGTGTGAAAAGCGAGAATTTCTTTTATATCTTTTTGACTAAGAGCAAATAGTACTCCAATTATTGCTGTAAAAAATCCAAGGACAATAAAGAAATTTCCTAGACTAACATTACTGTACATCTGATTCATTCTAATAAAAACATACAGTCCCGTCTTAACAAGTAACCCTGATAAAAGTGCTGATATTGATGATGGTGCAGCACTGTGAGCTTTAGGTAGCCAGTTGAATACTGGGAAAAATGCAGACTTAACTCCTACTGCTGCCATTATGAAGATATAACTTAACGTTAAAAATTTTGTGTTATCTATGTATTTTAATTTATCTGTTAATATTTCTATATTCAGTGTGCCAACAAGATTGTATATCATTACCATTCCTAATAAATAGAAAAGTATTCCTACACTGTTGAAGAGTAAATAGTACAATCCAGCTCTAACTGAAAATCCATCTTTCTTATATAGTATTAGTATAGTAGAAACTATTGTTATAAGTTC
Organism: uncultured Clostridia bacterium; assembly: GCA_964574015.1. Taxonomy (GTDB): domain Bacteria; phylum Bacillota; class Clostridia; order Tissierellales; family Dethiosulfatibacteraceae; genus UBA8670. Next base: position 14,990 of record CAZNLP010000003.1, read on the forward strand.
GATAAAAACAAAAATATTGAATAAATCATTTGTTTGAAGCATTCCGAGATATACACCTTCTAAGAACATAAGAAGAAACATAAACTTAGAATCATGCCCTCTTATTCTCCAAGAGTACAACAGAGCCGACCACCACATTATAATAGTTAAAAATATAAAAAGAACTGAAAGTCTATCATTTTTTAGTACTATTCCTGCAGTTTGAGACCAGTTTCCTAAATTTATAAAATGGGCACTATTTAAATCTTTCATAAATATAAAGTATCTTAATGCTAAAAAGCTCATAATACCTTGATTTATAAATACTATATAGTTACTATACTTATTATGTGTTAGATATACTACCATTGATGATACAACAGGTAAAATTATCAGTAAAATCGGAATATAATCCATTACATCAGTCCCTTCAAGTCACTTGCGAAATTATCACAATCCTTCTGTTTTTAATATGTACAAATAAAATTATTCTTTATATTAGTTTTTTGAATGTTAAAATACGAGAGTATTCTTCTTAATTCAAGATATGAATTTTTTTAAGAAATGCTTATTAGGATTTATTATAACATTAAACAAAAAAAATATGAATAATTTTTTTCAATTTTATGGGTATATGTTATAAATTTTTATATTTT
>CAZNLP010000003.1:15634-41543 GCA_964574015.1 uncultured Clostridia bacterium
GAGAAGGATGTGTATCAATCCAATATTCTAACATACATTCATTATACAAAGTTTTATTTATCATTTCTTTTTCTCTCCTTTCTAACCCACCTTATCAGCTTCATACTTTGATATTGCAAAAAAATAAAAAACCACGAAACATTTATATTTCGCGGTTAATGTTTATACTATTAATAATTTAATAATCTCGGTAAAGAATCTGCTTCTTTAACCCATTTTTGTACTTGTTTTTCAGTAGGTAATTTTCTCACTAATTCTTTCTCTTCATTAACTTCTACCATCTTTTTGTAGAGATTCTCAGGATTTCTTTGAGCCATTTCCGGTATAGTATCAACGCCTGAAGCTTCTAATAACTCGGCATATTCGCCACCTACCCCTTTAATTCTCATTAGGTCAGCGTGATTTGCCCATTTTAAAATTAATTTTTCTGAAAGATCTACTTTTTCCGCTAATTCTTTTCTACCTTTTTTGCTTTCACAAACTTCTAATAATTTTTCTATAGAATTTACTCCTGCTTCCTTAAGTTTCTCTTCATATGATGGACCGATTCCTTCAATTACACTTAATTTCGCCATATAATCCTCTCCTTTAAAATATAAAGTTATTTTTTTAAATTGGTAAATATAACAACTTTCTTATTTGAATTATACCACTTTTAAGCTTAAATATACATTTATTTTTTTTATCTTTTATCTTTACCTTTTGCCGGCTCTATTACAATAGGTCTTCCTTTGATTTGATTATTTCTCATAATAGTAAGTACTTCTCTTGCATTTTCTCTAGGTATTTCTACAAATGTATACTTATCAAAAATATCTACAGTTCCAATAAGTTTACCAGAAATTTTTGTTTCTCCAGCTATTGCACCAACAACATCTCCAGGTCTTACATTATCTTTTTTACCAACGTTGATAAATAATCTAACCATTCCCGGCTCTGCTCCGGTATCACCGAATACATCTGATTCTTCCTGTTCTTTCACTTCTTCATCTTTATCAACATACATTTTTATCATAGCTGCTGCTAAATCTACAGAAGTCATATCATCATCCATTAGTTGATCTACTATATCTAAATATTTTCTTAAATCTTCTTTTTTTATTACTTTTTTGATTTCTTTTTTAAAATCTTTTATTCTAACTTCTTCTATGTCTTTAGCTGTTGGTATTTGCTGAAGATGTATCTTTGTATTAGTATATTTTTGTATTCCTTTTAAAGAATATATTTCTTTTCTTCCCGCTACAAAGGTGAAAGCTTTTCCTACTCTTCCAACTCTACCTGTTCTACCAATTCTATGTACATAGTATTCTTCGTCTTGCGGTACGTCGTAGTTAAATACTGCTTCTACATCATCTACGTCGATTCCCCTTGCTGCCACATCTGTAGCTATAAGAATGTCCACAACACCTTTTCTAAAGGCATTCATTACTCTAGTTCTTGTAGCCTGTCTCATGTCTCCATGTAATCCTTCTGCTGAATATCCTCTCGACTGCATCTGCCCTACCAGTTCATCTACTTTTCTTTTTGTATTGCAAAATACTAAAGCCAGCTTTGGATTATGCATATCTATAAGTCTACTTAAAACATCCAGTTTCATGTTGTTTCTTACTTCAAAATAGTACTGTTCTACACTTGGTACTGTTAGTTTTTTGTGTACTACTTTAACCAGTTCAGGATTATTTTGATATTTTTTTGTTATTTTTAAAATTTCTTTAGACATTGTAGCTGAAAAAAGAATAGTTTGTCTTTCCTGCGGTACATCTTTAAGTATAGTTTCTATATCTTCTCTAAAACCCATATTCAGCATTTCATCTGCTTCGTCAAGCACCATCATTTTTAGATCTTCCATTTTTAGAGTATGTCTTCTCATGTGATCCATTACTCTTCCCGGAGTTCCTACTATGATCTGAGGTTTTTTCTTTAATGCTTTTATCTGTCTTATGATAGGCTGACCACCGTAAATAGGCATAGCTTTTATACCTTTTTTATACTTACCATATTTATTTATCTCATCACTTGCTTGTACAGCTAACTCTCTTGTAGGACATAAAACTAATACCTGCATATTTTCTATATCCTTATCTATCGATTCCAGAGCTGGAATTCCAAAAGCTGCAGTCTTTCCTGTTCCCGTCTGGGAATGTCCGATTACATCTTTACCTTCCATGATAAGTGGGATACTTTTTGTTTGAATTGCTGTAGTTTCTTCAAACCCCATATCCTCAACACCTTTTAATATTTCCTTTGATACTTGTAACTGTGAAAATTTGATTTTTTCCATTTAAATAATTACTTCCTTCCATTTAATTCATTAATTTATTTATTATCTATGTTATTTAAAATACTTTCTTCTAAATAAGCGACTGTTTATTATAACAGAGTTTAGAGAAATATGATAGGATTATTTTTAAAACTGAAGAAACAAAGAAAAAATTTATTGTTGACACAGGTGTATATGTCCTTTATAATTTTAAAAGATACCCCTATAGGGTATGAAGAAAATACAACAGGAGGTTTACATAATATGTCGGATTTTTACATTAAAGCAAATAGGGTATTTACACCCTGGCGTAAATATGCATGGATTTTTACTTTAACTGTAGCAATAGGAGGTTTATGGTTTCCTAAATTAGGATTATTAGTTATACCAGTAATGATTGGTTTGACTAGTGTTTCTTTTTTTAAGGGAAGATACTGGTGTGGAAATATATGCCCTCACGGTAGTTTATTTGATTCTTTTTTATATCCAATTACAAACAACAAGAAAATTCCTTCTTTTTTAAAGTCAAAAATATTAGGTATTGCATTTTTTACTTTTTTTGCTATAAATTTAGGAAGAAAATTTGTTAGCGTATCTGCATTGTGGGGAACTATGAAGTTTTGGGATAGATTAGGCTTTATATTTGTAGCCAGCTATCTAATGGTTACAGTAGTAGGTGGAGTAAGTAGTCTTATATTTTCATCAAGAACCTGGTGCAACTTCTGTCCTATGGGCACTTTACAAAAAATATCATATAAATTAGGTACAGTTTTAGGTTTAAATAAAAAAACTGATGAAAAAGTAACTGCAAGGCACACAGATATGTGTCATTTATGTGGTAAATGTTCAAGAGTTTGTCCTATGCAGTTGACACCCTACTTAGATTTATCTGAAGATAATCAACTAAATGATATAAACTGTATTAGATGTTCTACCTGTGTAGAAAACTGTCCTGCGGATATTTTATCTCTAAGTACTTCAGGAGAAGCAAAAGAAATTAAAAAATCCGTTGATCTAACAGGTTATAAAAAACGAAAAGAATTTCCAGCTACAATTCACAGCATAAATAAGGTTAACGACACAACCAATGAGTATGTGTTTAAATTCGAAAGTAATTATATTAACTACGAATCCGGTCAGTTTATTTTAATAAAAATTCAGAATGATCCTGAAATGTTCAGAGCTTATTCTATCTCTGATTTTGATTCCGAAAATAAAACTATAACTGTAGACATCAAAAAAATGGAAAATGGATACGGTACAGAAATAATCTTCAATACATTTAAAGAAGGAGATAAGGTTTATCTTCAGGGTCCTATAGGTCACGAACTATTAATTGATAAAAATGCGGATGAGGTTGTACTTGTAGCCGGTGGTATAGGTATAACACCATTTAGAGCTATAGTAAAAGATTTAGTAAATAACGAACACTCTATAGATAAGTTTACATTAGTTTACGGAGCTAATTACCAAGATGAATTTATGTTTGATGAAGAATTCAAAAACTACGAAAAATTATCTAATAAATTTAAATATAGTAAGGTTGTTGCTTTTGATAAGGATTATGATGGAGATAAAGGATTCGTTACAGATGTTCTTAAGAAGATGGATCTGAAAGATAATAAAATATACATGTGCGGTCCACCACCTATGACAAAGGCAGCAGAAAAACTTTTACTTGATATGAATGTTCCAAGTACAGATATATCCTACGAAAGTGCATAAAAAAATAAGGCTTGAGATTTGACTCAAGCCTTATTTTTATTCTACATATACTTTAAATTCGCCGTAGCCTTCTTCTTCCATCTTTTCTAAAGGTATAAATCTAAGAGATCCACTGTTCATACAGAATCTCAATCCACCTTCATCTCTCGGTCCATCGTTAAATACATGTCCAAGATGAGTTTTACCGCTTCTGCTTAAAACTTCTATTCTATTCATCCCTAAAGAAAAGTCTTTTTCATATATAATTACTTCTCTATCTATAGGTTTTGTAAAACTCGGCCACCCACTTCCTGATTCGTATTTGTCCTTTGAACTAAATAAAGGTTCTCCAGTAACTATATCTACATATATTCCCTTTCTTTTATTATCATAGTATTCGTTTCTAAAAGCTGGTTCAGTTCCTTTCCCCTGAGTAATTTCATACTGCTGTTCAGTTAACATTTCTTTTATTTTTTCATCAGAAGGCTTTGAATAATCTTCTGGATTAATCTCTGGTTTTCTGTTTGGTATATCGCTGAGATTTATGTGACAGTAACCATTAGGATTTTTTTCTAAGTAATCCTGATGGTAATCTTCTCCTGTGATAAAGTTTTTTAGAGGTTCAACTTCAGTTACTATAGCTTTATCATAGTCGTCTTTAATACTGTTGATGTAGGTTTTGATTATTTCTTCATCATTTTCATCCACAAAATAAATCCCTGTTCTGTACTGGGTTCCTACATCATTTCCCTGTCTGTTTAGTATTGTTGGGTCTATTACCCTAAAGTAGTATTCTAATATTTCTTCAAGTTTTACTGATTCTTCGTCATATATTACTTTAACTGTTTCAGCATGACCTGTTGATGCTATTTTTTGATAACTGGTTTCTTCAGTGTCTCCATTTGCATATCCAACTTCTGTGAATTCTACTCCAAGTATTTTATCAAAATAGGCTTCTACTCCCCAGAAGCATCCTCCTGCAAGATATATTTCTTTAAATTTGCTGTTTTCATAATTTGGCATAATTTCTACTTCCTCTCCTTCATTTTCTGTAATAGCTTCTCCTTCTTCAGGGTTATCTTTGTCTCTTATTCCTATAAATATTAAATAAATAAGCAATATCACAACTATTACTATTAATATATTTATGTATTCTTTTTTTAATATAATCATAACTATCTCCTATATCTAAAATTATATAGTATATTTTTTTTATTGTATTTGAATATATACCCACTTTATATTTATATATACTTATATGAAGATTTGTTACATTATATTAAAGATAGTATTTAATTTTATTTCAAATTTAGTATGGTGGTTTCAAAAAAATAAAAACCGGACTTTCAGTCCGGTTTTTATTTGAAAAATTTTATTTTATATATTCGTTGAAATTTCCCCTCTTTGTGTAAACTGTATGAAGTAATTCGTGGGATTTATGTCCTAATGGTTTTTCTAGATACTTTTCATAAATCTCCTTAATTCCAGGGTTTTCGTGAGATTTTCTATATTCTTTACCTTCATCTTCTCTCCATATAGCTTGAGTTCTTTTAACTATTGTATTCTTATCGGAAGATCTCGGCTGTCCTCCCCCGCTTATACAACCTCCTGGACACCCCATAACTTCAATAAAGTGATATGGAGAGTTTCCAGACTCAACTTCCTTCATTAATTTTTTTGCTCCTGATAGTCCACTGGTTACTGCAACTTTTACTTTTACCCCCTCTAGAAAACTGTATTCTTCGAGAGGATTTTCTATTAGCACTTCTGCTGCTTTTATTTTTTCAAAACCTCTTATAGGTTCAACCTGAAGTTTTTTAAATGGAACTTCTCTTCCTGTTACAACTTCATATACAGTCCTTAAGGCAGCTTCCATAACTCCTCCAGTAGTTGCAAATATGTCGGCAGCACCTGTTGAAAGTCCAAGAGGTTCGTCAAATTTACCCTCCGGTAGACTTTTAAAATCTATTCCTGCTTCTTTTATCATTCTAGCCATTTCTCTTGTAGTTAAAACTGCATCTACATCTTGAACACCGTTGTTAACCATTTCCGGTCTTGAAATTTCGAATTTTTTAGCTGTGCACGGCATTACTGATACAACAAATACATCTTCAGCCTTAATGTTTAGCTGTTCTGCATAATAGGTTTTAGCTAATGCTCCAAGCATCATGTGAGGAGATTTACAGCTTGATATATGATCCAGTTCTTCTGGGAATGCATGTTCAACATATTTAATCCATCCTGGACTGCAGCTTGTTATCATAGGAAGTACAGCTTCTTCACCAGTTAAAGCATTTTTTACTCTTCCTAAAAATTCGTTTCCTTCTTCTATGATGGTTAGATCTGCTGCAAAGTTTGTGTCAAATACATCATCAAATCCCATATCTCTTAAAGCTGTAACCATTTTCCCGGTAACTAAGGTTCCAGGCTCGTATCCAAATTCTTCTCCTAAAGCAGCTCTAATAGCCGGTGCAGTCTGTATAACTACTCTTTTAGAACTATCAAAAAGAGCATCCCAAACAACCTTAGTTGCATCTTTTTCTTGAAGAGCTCCTACAGGACATACAATTGTGCACTGTCCGCAGTTACTGCAGTTTACACTGTTTAGAGGTAAGTCTGCTGCTGTACCTATATCAGTTTTGAATCCTCTTTGTTGAGGGTTAATAATCCCTAACTCTTGAATTTCATTACAAACAGTAACACATCTTCTACATAGTATACATTTAGAAGTATCTCTTACTATAGAAGGTGAATCTGAATCGATACCCTTTTTAGATCTTTCTCCTTCAAATCTACTTTCATCAACCTGGAGAATTTCTCCTATTTCTTGAAATTCACAGCTTTGATTTCTCGAACAACTTAGGCATTCTTTAGGGTGGTCGGAAAGCATAAGTTCATAGACAACCTTCCTCGCTTTTTTTACTCTTTCTGTATTTGTTTTTACTACCATCCCTTCTCTTACGGGAACCATACAAGATGCCTGTAGATTTTTTTCGCCTTCTACTTCCACTACACACATCCTACATGAGCCTATTTTATGTATATCTTCAAGATAGCATAAATTAGGTATAAGAATATTGTTGGCCTTTGCTGCTTCTATTATTGTCATATCTTCTTTACATGATATATTTTTGTTATTTATCTTTAAATTAATCATTTCTAAACCCTCCTATCGCATCTTAGACATCTCATAGACTCAGCGATGGCATTTAGTTTATGGAATCCAACTGCAACTTCATCAAAATTATCTTTCCTGTGATCAGGATCAAGAAACTCCATAGGGAATCTTTCATGTTCAACAATTTCTTTTTCATCTACTGGTTCAGGAATATCTATTTCTTCTCCGGTATTAAGTTCTCCTTTTCCTCCAAGATACTTATCTATTGCTTTTGCTGCATCTTTTCCATCTGCTATAGCTGTAATAGCTGTGTCAGATCCTCTTGCAACATCTCCTCCGGCAAATACTCCATCCATTTTTGTCATAAAGGTATCTCTATCTGTTACAAAGGTTCCCCATTTAGTTATTTCAACTTCATCTTTATCTATGAAAGGTAAATCTGATGATTGACTAACTGCAGGTATCACAAGGTCTGCTTCAATATTGTATTCTGAACCTTCAATAGGTGTAGGTTTTCTTCTACCGCTTGAATCGAATTTGTCCAATTTCATCTTAACGCATTCTACAGACTCTACCTTATCGTAGCCTACAAATCCATTTGGTGCTGTTAGTGGAATTATTTCTATGCCTTCTTCCAAAGCTTCTTCTACTTCTCTTGCATCTGCAGGCATATCTTCTATAGTTCTTCTATATATTATAGTGACCTTATCGGCTCCTAACCTAACTGCTGTTCTTGCAGCATCTATAGCGGTATTTCCTCCTCCTACTACAACAACTTTACCTTTTACTTTTACGTCTTTTTCTAAATTTACATCTTTTAGAAAATCTAAGCCGTGATATACTCCTCTTAAATCTTCTCCAGGTATACCTATTCTGTTTGAAAATTGAGTTCCGGTAGCTATATACACTGCATCAAATTTTTCGTTTATTTCATTGAATTCTATATCTTTACCAACTTCAGTGTTTAAATGAACATCAACTCCTACCTGTTTAATCATATTAACTTCGTGAGCCAATATATCGTTAGGCAATCTGTACTCAGGTATTCCAAAGGCTAATACTCCTCCTTCAACAGGCTGAGATTCAAACACTTCTACTCCATATCCTAATCTTGATAAGTAGTAAGCACATGTAAGTCCCGACGGTCCTGCTCCTATTATACCTACTTTTTTATTTTTCTTAGGAAATACTAAATCCATATAAGGTTCTTCGTGTTTCATAACATAATCTGAAACGTATCTTTTTAAGTCTGATATGGATACAGCTTCATCTAGCTGTGCTCTTCTACACTTGCTTTCACAAGGATGAGTACATACCCTTCCACATATAGCCGGAAATGGATTGTCTTTTCTTATTAAATTATATGCATCTCTAAATCTTCCATCGGAAATTAATGCTAAATATCCCGGCACATTCACTCCTGCAGGGCATGAATTTTCACATGGAGATATGAAAAGCTCTGCACATACCCCTGCTCTGCAGTACTTGTACTTTATATGCTCTTCATATTCTTCTCTAAAATTTTCTATCATACTAAGTACTGGATTTGGTGCCGTCTGCCCTAGTCCGCATACTGCAGTATCTCTTATTGTCTCACCAAGTTCAATTAGAAGTTCAATATCTCCTTCTTTTCCTTCTCCCATAGTTATTCTATCAAGTATTTCAAGCATTCTTTTGGTTCCTACTCTACAAGGTATACATTTCCCACAGGATTCTTCCTGAACGAATTCCATAAAAAATCTAGCCATATCGACCATACAGGTATCTTCATCCATGCTTATAAGGCCACCAGAACCCATAATAGCACCGAGTTTACTTAGAGAGTCGTAATCAACAGGGGTGTTTAGATTTTCGCTTGTTATACAACCTCCTGATGGTCCTCCAGTTTGAGCAGCTTTAAATTTTTTGTTTTTTGGTATTCCTCCACCTATGTCAAATATTATATCCCCTAAGCTGGAACCCATAGGTACTTCAACTATACCTGTGTTGTTAATTGCTCCTGCCAGTGCAAAAACTTTAGTGCCTGAGTTACCTTCACAACCGTAACTTTTATACCATTCGCTTCCGTTTCTTAGTATTTGGGGAACATTGGCAAAGGTTTCAACGTTATTTATTATAGTTGGTTTACCAAAAAGGCCTCTTTGAAATGGAAAAGGAGGTTTTTGTCTCGGTTCTCCTCTTTCACCTTCTATTGATTCCATTAGAGCCGTTTCTTCTCCGCATACGAAGGCTCCTGCCCCAATTCTAATTTCTAAATCAAAGCTAAAGTCGCTTCCAAATAAATTTTTACCTAAAATATTTGATTCTCTTGCTTTTCTTATAGCATAATCCAGTCTTTCTATAGCAACAGGGTATTCTGCTCTTACATAAACGTATCCTTTTTCAGCTCCTATTGCATATCCTCCTATTATCATTCCTTCAATAACTCCGAAAGGATCACCTTCTAGAAGACTTCTATCCATGAAAGCTCCCGGATCTCCCTCATCGGCGTTGCAAACGAGATATTTAGCTTCACTTTGAGCTTTTAAACCGGCTTCCCATTTTATTCCCGTTGGAAAACCTCCTCCTCCTCTTCCTCGTAGTCCTGATTTTTTAATTTCTTCAACTACTTCTTTTGGAGACATGCTTGCCAGAGCTTTACCGGCTCCGAAAAAGCCATAGTTTGCTATATACTCATCAAGGGATGAATAGTCTATACTTCCACAATTTTTAAGTGTTAGTTTTACCTGTTTGTTAAAATAATCTATATCTTTTATTAAAGGTATGAATTTTTTTTCGATTTTATCAAAATAGGTCTTTTCCTTAACTATTTCTCCTCCAATAAAATGATTTTTAACTATTTTTGGTATGTCTTCTTTTTCAAGCTTTGTATAAAAAACTCCTTCTGGCATAATAATCATTACCGGTCCAATGTCACAGGTTCCCATGCATCCGGTCTGTTTAACTGCTACGTCATTTTTCAAATTATTATCTTCTAAGTTTTTTAACAACTCTTCCATAACTTCGCCGCAGTCTGAAGATATACATCCTGCTCCAGAACATACCAATGCTTTATATTTATATCCGTCCATATATTGTTCATAAGATTCTTTTATTTTTTTTAAGTCTTCCACCTTGTTTACTTGTATGTTTTCGCTCATTATTTCACCTCTTCTTACGTATTTCCTGATATCATCTATTAATAATTGTTTAAAATAGATTCTATTTTATCAGGATTAACCATTTTATATACTTTATCATCTATTGTAATTGCAGGTGCAAGACCACATGCTCCTATGCACCTCATAACTTCAAGAGTAAACTTACGATCTTCTGTTGTTTCTCCAACTTCAATATCCAGTAGTTCTTTAAATTTTTCTATTATCTTTTTTCCTCCTCTAACATAGCAGGCCGTACCTAAACATACTCTTATAGTATGATCGCCTCTTGGCGTTGTTGAAAAAAAAGAATAAAAAGTTACTACTCCGCTCACTTTTGATAAAGGTATTTCCATCTCTTTCGCAATATACTCCTGAACTTCTAAAGGTAAATGACCGTAAATCCCCTGAGCCATATGAAGAATCTGTATAAGACTTCCTTCCCTATACTTATAATCTTCAATAACTTCTGAAATTCTTTGGAGTTTTTCCGCGTCGGTTTCCTTGCTGCAGTTACAGGTTTTTGTTTGATTAGTCATAAAAACCTCCCTCCTTTTTGTATTAATTTTTTTAATTTAGTAAATATATATGTTTGGTATTTATGTTCTTTAACAGTTATTCTTTTAGATCATCATTTGGTCCAGTTTATTTATATAATATCTTCAAAACGAAAGATTGTTAATTAAATAACATATATCATTTATTATATTATAACAGAAAAGTAAACGTTTTCCAATAAGTTTTGATATTTTTTTAACATGTTAATTATTATTGATATTTAACTTGAATAATAAAGATTTTTTACAATTTAATTATTATTACTTTGAATTTTTGTAGATATTTGAATATACTTATATATAAATATAATATATTGGAGGATTATTTATGAAATTAAATTATGGTGAATGTGAAATTACTTACTTATTTAATAGTGGTTTTATAATTGAAACGAAAAGTTTCGTATTACTAATTGACTACTACAAAAGTGATAAAAAAATAAATTTTGATAAATTCAACTCAAAAAAAATATATATATTGGTATCTCACGATCACAGTGATCATTTTAATCCTGAAATTTTCAATCTTAATAATCTCAATAATCCAACATATATTCTTGACAAAAACATTGATTATAGATCAAGTTTTAAAATTATAGAAGTTTCTGAAGATGAAAATTATGTCATTAACGAATATTTTAAACTTAAAACCTTTGGTTCAACCGATAGAGGTGTTTCCTTTTTTATTAGCATTGAGGGGTTGAATATTTTTCACAGTGGAGATTTAAACTGGTGGAAGTGGAAGGCAGATTCAGTAGAACAGCAGAAAAAGGAAGAAAAAGATTATAAAAGTGAGATAAATAAACTTAGAAGTTTTAGTTTTGATATAGCTTTTGTTCCGGTAGATCCTAGATTGGAAGAAAATTATGATTTAGCTGTTAAATATTTTGCAAAAAAAATAAATGCAAAGGTAATAATACCTATGCATTTTCGCGACAAAGTCAATCCAGTTGAAGTCTTAGAAAATAGTTGGTCGAATTTAAACTTTGAATCTAATTTAGTTTTAATTAAAAATTCCGGAGAGAAATTCCTATATAAAAAATAGTAGAACTAAATATTTATTTTTTAATTGTTTATATAGGGGTTTAAGTTATCTCTATTTATTTATAAATTGGTTTAACTACAAAAGTTTCAAAAAACTCTTCTTCTTCAAAATCTATTATTAATTTTTCCACATAATCTTCAGTTTTATTAGGGATTGCAATATATATATTTTCTACATTATATATATAGTGATCCGTTGCTTGTTGTTCGTCCAGAACAATACCAAAAGGTATAGTACCTCAGCAGCCTCCTTTAATAAGTACCGCAATTTCATCATTCTCTTCTCTTTTCATTCTTTCAATAAGCTTTTCAAAAGCAACTTCTGTAATTTCAAAATCAATAATTTGTTCTTCTTTTGGTATTGCTTCAGAGGCATATTTATCAGATGAAGTACATCCTGATATTGTTAGGATTAATATTGCTGTCAGTAAAAGTATTTTTTTCATAACTAATCTCCTCGAATTAAATTTCTGTTATTATATATTATCATTATTTACAACTGTATTGAAGTTAAATAAATATTTAACTTGTTTGTTATTTTTTTAACTATATAATAGTTTTTTTACTCGATTTTTTGTATGTTCACTATAATACTTATAAAAAACTTTTGAGAACGTTTTCTCTAAAACCGTTGCTTTATTAACTTTTTTTAATTATTAATTTTTTTATTGACATGGTATTTCTGGTTTGATATAGTGTTAATATATTAACGATTAGTTGATATTACTTATCCATCCTAATCTTTAATATAGTTAGATGTGGAAATTGGACACCCTTCTAACACCTCATATATATATAAATATTATTATCCCCTCTCCCCTCAATTAATTTTGAGGGGATTTCCTTTCTTGAAAGAAAAACTTACAGATGATAGAATTTGATTATAATTTATAATTAATAAGGAGGTTTATTATGTATCAAGTTGCTGGTATACAGATAAGACCTGTTATGAATGATGTTTCTGCTAATTTAAAAAGAGGAATTAAATATATTAGACAGGCATCAAAAGAAAATGTAGACCTTATTGTTCTACCGGAGATGTGGACTACAGGATATCACTTGAGTAGAGAAGCTTTTTTGAAACTTGGTGAAGATAGATATGGAGAAACGGTAACAACAATAAGAGAAGAAGCTAAAAAGGCAAATGCTTCTATAATTTGTCCCTTTATTGAAAAGATAGAAGGTGATGATCTTTATGTATCTGCTGCTGTAATTGATAACACTGGAGATTTAAGAGGAGTAGTAAGAAAAAGTGTTCTTTGGGGAAGGGAAAACAAAATATTTAAGTCTGGAAATATTGAATATCCGGTTTTTGATATTAAGGTAGGTAAGGTAGGTATCCTAATCTGCTACGAGATAGAATTCCCTGAAACAAGTAGACTTTTAGCTCTACAAGATGCAGATATGATTGTCTGTCCTTCGGTATGGAGTGTTGCCTCTTCTCATAGATGGGACATACAGCTGCCTGCAAGGGCTTTAGATAATACGGTTTTTATATTTGGAGTTAATACGGTAGGAAACAACAGCTGCGGAAAAAGTAAGCTGGTAAGTCCATTAGGAGATGTTTTAGTAGAGGCTTCTGATAGAAATGAAGAGCTTATTGTTCATATTGTAGATGATGAAATGCTTAAATGGGCCAGAGAAGAAGTACCATATCTTAACGACTTCAAGAGTAAGCTAACACCGGGTGGAATAAACAAAATACCAATTCCAAAATTATAATAAGGTTGATCAAAATGAAAAAAGAAATACTTTTATTAGGAAATCCAGAACTTTACGAGATAAGTGAACCTGTAAAAAAAGATGAATTACCAGATGTTAAGGATATTGTAAATAGTCTTCACGATACCTTAATAGATTTTAGAAATAAATACGGTTCAGGAAGAGCAATTGCAGCTCCACAAATAGGAGTTAAAAAAAGGCTTATCTATATGTTTATTGATAAACCAACTGTCTTCATAAACCCAAGACTTATTTTTCCAGATGAAGAAATGATGGAAGTTATGGATGACTGTATGTCATTTCCCAATCTATTTATTAAGGTTAAAAGACACAGAAAAACCTTGATAAAATATAAGGACTTAAATTGGGTTAATCAGGAAATGAAATTAGAAGGAGATCTATCAGAACTTCTCCAACATGAATACGATCATTTAGATGGAATTTTAGCAACCATGAGGGCAGTAGACAACAAATCATTTTTCATCAATAAATCAAGCAATTAAATCTGCTTGATTTATTTGTTTTATTAATAAAAATATAACTAAAGATAGATTGTACACAGTATGAACTAGTGGTAAAATAAGATAAATAAATTTTTTAGGAGGAATATATGTATATATTAATTATAATTTTGTTAGTATTAGCCAGTCTAATTATTATTAAATACAACAAATTTATTACTTTAAAAGAAAGAGCTTCTAATGCCTGGGCTCAGGTAGATGTTCAGCTCAAGCGTAGATATGATTTAATCCCTAATCTTGTAAATACAGTACAAGGATATGCTGATCACGAGAAGGAAACTTTCGAAAAAATTACGGAAGCGAGATCTAAAGCTATAAATGCAAGCTCCGTTAGCGAGCAGGGAAAAGCGGAAACAGAATTGAATAATACTTTAAAATCTCTTTTTGCTGTAGCTGAAAGCTATCCTGAACTAAAAGCAAATGAAAACTTCAAAGAACTGCAGCAGGAGCTTTCAAAGACAGAGGGAAAAATTGCATATGCAAGACAATTTTACAATGATATTGTTCAAAAATACAATGTGACAATAAAAATGTTTCCTAATAGGATAATTGCCGATTTTTTTAAATTTAAAGATATTGATTACTTCAATCTTGATGGTGAAGAAAGACAAAGAACAAATATTGAAGTAAAATTTAGCTAAAGAGGTTAATATGAAAATAAATAAAAGGGTATATATATTTCTCGTATTATCTTTTATTTTAGTTGTTTTGTTTTCTAATAACATAGATGTTTACGCCGAGAAATCTATGGATATACAGAGAGTAAATATAGAAGCCGAAATATTAAAAGATGGTACTATGGTTGTCAATGAATACCGAACTATTTACTTTGAAGGACAGTACAACGGATTTTATCAAAATCTAAAATTAGACAGAGGGGTTAGTATTACAGATATTGAAGTGTCTGAAAATGGTACTTTATATCAGTATAATCCGGGGAATGATTACGGGCCTCCCGGAACTTATTTAACTAAAGATGAAGGCAACAATATTTTAGTAGATTGGAGTATTGATGCTTATAATGAAACCCGCACTTTTTTATTAGAATATAAAGTACATAATCAGGTAAAAATTCACGATGATATCGGAGAATTGTATTATCAATTTATAGGTGATGAAACGGATATACCTCAGGATAATGTAACTGTAACTTTATACCTTCCTGAGGGTTCTAAAGAAGAGGATTTGAGAGCTTGGGGTCACGGTCCTTTAAGTGGAAATGTAGAATTAATTAATTCACAGGAAGTTAGCTGGTATATTGACACTCTTCCTCCAAGAACTTTTTTGGAAGGCAGGGTAACTTTTACGCCTGGTATAATCAACAACAGCAGTTTAAAAACAAATACTTCAGCTCTCAATGATATTTTAGAAGAAGAACAGAACTTAGCTGATTCAGCTAATAGAAAGCGAGCTTTAGCCAAATTTGATTGGGGTTTCGGAGGTCTTTCAGTTATAGGCGCTGCTATTTTTGGAATTTATATGAGAAGAAAGTATGCTAAACCTTACGACACAGATTTTAATGGAGAGTATTATAGAGAACTTCCAGCTGATTATTCTCCTGGAGAGTTAGGTTATTTAATTAGAAAGGGTAATCCAAATTCTACAGATTTTACTGCAACTGTTATAGATTTAGCACAAAGAGGATATATTAAATTAGAAGAAGTTGAAGAAGAGAGCAAGTTTGCTCTTCTTTCAATATTTAAAAAAGACGAAACAACCTTTACAGCTTTAAAAACAAACAAAGAAGGCAATCTAAGACCCCACGAAAAAGAAGTTATGGATCTGTTGTTTCACGAAATATCTGCTAATGGAGAAAGTGTGATTTTTACCGAAGTAGAAAGATTTGCGAAAAAACATCCTAAGACATTTAAAATTTATTGGGATGATTTTATAAGTGATTTGAAAAGTATTTCTGAAAAACATAATTTTTTTGATAAATCAAATAAAAGAACTACAATCATTGGAATTCTATCTCTTTTTGGGTTTTTTATCTTAGGATTCTTATCCTTTATACTTACTAGAATGTTTGCATTGAGCTTTGGTTTATTTGCTGCAGGTTTAATTTCTATGTTATTAGTCACTACAATTAATAGACGAAGCAAAAAAGGTGAAGAAGACTATGTAAGATGGATGGCTTTTAAAAAGTTTTTGCTTCATTTTTCTAATATGAAAAGGCACGAGCTACCTTCCTTAGTGCTATGGGAGCATTATATGGTATATGCAGTAGCCTTAGGTGTAGCAAAAGAAGTTATGAAGGAACTTCAAGTTGTTTATCCCGATCTTAAAGATGGTGATTATCGATTTGGATACGGTTGGTTCTACTACAGTGCAGTTACCGGTAGATCAATTGATAGTATTACGAAAAGCTTTGATAGTTTAACCTCCAGCATTAATAATTCTCTAAACACAGCCTTAAGCAATACTTCCTCCGGTTCTGGTGGAGGAGGAGGTTTCTCCGGCGGCGGTGGCGGCGGTGGAGGCGGTGGCGGTGTCGGCGGTCGTTAAGCCCATTTTTTAAAAAATACTTGCATTTCAATAAAAAAATGGTATAATGAAAATATAATATCCCATTGAAAATTTAATATTAGTACAAAAAGTAATTGAGATTTAGTTTTATTGAGAAGTTTAATAAAAAAGTTTAATATTTAAAAGAGTTTAATAAGAGAAAAAATTTAAAGTTTAAACAAGTTTCAAGTAAAAGTGATTAAAAAGATTAAGAATGATTAACAAGAAAAGTTTAAAAAGAAAAGTTTAAAAAGAAAAGTTTTTAGTTTATTTAACAGTTTTAGAGAAGAAAGTTTAATTTATTAACAATTTTCAAAAAGCAAATTTGTGAACCAGCTTTACTGTACTAATAATAGAATGTAAATGGGATATTTTATTTACCAAAGGCTTTCTCGAAAGAGAAAGCCTTATTAATATATTTATATAAGTTGAGGGAGTATTAACATGCATAATAGAAGTTATGAAGAGTTGTTAGAGCACTTAACCAGAACAGATTTATTAGCAGTTGAACGAACAAAACTTGCTAACAAAAGAACCTTGCTGTCGTACATTAGGACATCATTTTCCTTATTAATTGCTTCCGTAGGAATCATTGAATTCTTTGAAAACAGTTTCTTTATTACGGTAGGATTTATACTTATGCCTATTTCTTTTACATTTCTCATTATAGGAATTATAAGATTTTCTCAATCCCAAAAAACCATAGATAAAATAATTGATTATAAAGAAGATGATCAAAATTAATCTTCCATAAAATGACATTGGCATACTGTTTTTATTCCACATTTTTCAAAAAAAGTTTTTGCAGTTTGATTATCAGTATAGAGTCTTAATTTTTTAACCTTCATTACTTTTTTTATTTCCTTCATTTTTAACATTAGCATTTCTCCTACGCCTTGATTTCTATAGTCAGGGTCCACCCAAATTTCATCTAAAAATAATATTCCTTCTGTCCATTTTCCAATTTTAGGTATATATACTCCATGTATCCATCCTATAAACTTTTTGTTATATTCCGCTGCATACACATAAAAATTTGGATTACTTAATTCTTCTTCTATTCTTTTGGAGTGTTTAATTTTTGTTTCTAGCTTTTCATCTAAATTTCTTTCTCGTCCTTTTATTCTTTTATGAATCATATCACAGTATAAGTGGTAGTTTTTAGTATTAACTTTTACTATTTCAATAGTGTTCATTTTTATATCTCCTTATGCTAATTTTATTATGAAATTTATTTGATATTTTTATTTGATATTTTTCTTATACTAAAATTAAGTATTAAAGAAACTAATAGTCCTTCAAAAATTAAAACGGCAGTATATTTTAATACATTATGCTTTGTTATTCTAAGCATGATTTGGTTAATATTAGTAGAAAAAACTATATCTGTTATAATTATTCCTCCCCAGAAAATCAAGCTGATTATAAATGTATTAAATATTATTGCTTTTTTTTTCGAAAAATTATTCTTGTTTTGAATATGAATAGATAATGCAATGATACAATAACCTATAATAAAAAAAATTTGTATTCTATAGAGTATAAGTGTTGATATTATTAGAGCGAAATAAACTGATAAAATTTCTTTATATTCATTATTTTTTAAAAAAGTGAAAATTATAAATGGAATAAAAAAAGCATTAAGAATGTTTGTTACCCCTTTAAATATATTAAATGAAATGAAAGTTAATGCTATAATCATCCCACCCTTTGTAATTGTATTAGTTTTTATAACTATCACTCCAGTAGCACAATTTTATTTATTTTCAATTATATCCCGATGTTTATTATATTACAATAAGTTTATCTCTTAAATGATATAATGTTAAGTAACAAACATAATTGAAGTGATATTTTTGTTGTGATATTATATTTAAAAAGGAAAGAAGTGATTAAATGAAAATTAAAAAAGTATCAATTATAGGTTTAGGTGCTTTAGGAATTCTTTATGGTAACCATATATTGAATAATATACCTAAAGATAATTTAAGAATTTTAGCCGACGAAAATAGAGTTAATAGATATAAAAAAAATGGAGTTTTCTGTAATGGGGAAATGTGCGACTTCAACTATATAACTCCTGATGTTAAAAATGATCCAGCTGATTTAATGATTTTCTCCGTAAAATACGGTGGATTAAAAGAAGCAATTAAAACTGCAAAGAATCAAATAGGAAAAAAAACTATTATCATATCCACATTAAACGGGATTGTAAGCGAAGAGAAAATCGGAGAAGTCTATGGTATCGATAGAGTTGTTTACTGTGTTGCACAGGGTATGGATGCTGTTAAAGCAGGAAATGAATTAACATACCAAAACATGGGCAATTTATGTATCGGTGAATTAAATGGTGAGGATCCTTCCGAAAAAGTGAGGAGTTTGGTGAATTTTTTCGAAAGTATTAATCTTCCATATATCTTAGATAATAATATGAAAAAAAGATTATGGGGTAAATTTATGTTGAATGTTGGTGTAAATCAAACTATAGCCCTATATAAGGGTAACTACGGCAATATTCAAGTTACCGGAAAAGAAAGAAATACAATGATTGCAGCAATGAGAGAAGTTATGGAACTTTCAAAATATGAATCTGTAGAAATAACCGAAAAAGATCTGGATTATTGGTTGAATATACTTGATACTTTAAATTCTGAAGGTATGCCTTCTATGCGGCAGGATGCAATAGCGAAAAGACCAAGTGAAGTAGATTTGTTTGCAGGTACTGTAGTGGAGTTAGGAAAAAAGTATAATATTTCTACTCCTGTAAATCAAATGCTATATGATGAAATCAAAAAAATGGAAAAGAATTTTTAAAAAAATACCTCCAAGTAGATAGTCATTTTAATTAATTAGACTGTCTACTTTGGAAGTATCATATAAGAAATCAATTTTTTTATTTTTTATAATTGTAAATTTTTATTCAAGATACTCAAGAATAGCTTTAACCCATTTAGTCATAGTAGAAGGATTTTGACTGGTAATTAAATTTTCTTCAATTACTACTTCTTCATCTACCCAATTAGCTCCTGCCTTATTTAAATCATCTTTGATACTAAAAAACGAAGTTATTTTTTTACCTTTTATATCACAGCAGCTACTTATCATCCATGGGCCGTGGCAAATAGCAGCAACTAACTTCTTTTCTTTATTCATATTTGTAACAAACTCTACGGTTTCTTTAGTTCTTCTCATATAATCTGGTGAATATCCTCCAGGAATTATTACAGCTTCATAATCATTAGAATCAATATCCTTAGAGGTATGTGTGCTTTTGAAAGGATGAGAACTTGTTTTACCATTATAAACTTTATCCTTTTCTGTTCCTACTAAATGAACTTCATATCCTGCTTCTTGTAGCCTATAATATGGATACAAAAGCTCAACTTCTTCAAACATGTTTTCAATTAAAATCGCTATTTTTTTCATTATATCCCTCCTAATCCCATTATACCCGGATATTAGAGAATTAAACATCAATATAAAAAATTCAAATAAATAAAGAATAAAAAAATGGAAGTGAGTTCCTTCTTACATTTATTTGATATTAAATTTTCCATCCCACACAATATCTCTATATGCTTGAGGATCCGTATCACCTTCAGTATTTATTATGAGTATTTTTGAGTTACTGTCTATTTTAAGTTTTTCTGATATCTCTTTATATTGAGGATATTCTTGTATTATACTTAGCAATCCTAATCCTACAGCTCCTGATTCTCCTGAAATAACTTTAGGATCTTCTGACAAAGGATTTCCTAAAATTCTCATACCTTTAGCAGAAACATTATCTGAACAGGATACAAACATATCTGCATATTTCTTTAAAATATCCCATCCTATAGTGCTTGGCTCACCACAAGCAAGTCCTGACATTATAGTATTTAAACTTCCATCAACTCTGTGCGGTATTCCATCATTATATACTGCTGACTTGTACATGCATGAAGCTTTTTCAGGTTCAACTATTATTGATTTAGGTCTTTTACTACCATATTTGTTTACAAGATATCCTAAAATCGAAGAAGCAAATGACCCGACTCCTGCCTGCAAAAATACATGAGTTATTTTTTCGTTTTTTTCTTCTATATCATTTACTACCTCATCAATTATAGTTGTATATCCCTGCATTATCCATTTTGGAATTTTCTCGTAACCCTTCCAAGCATTATCTTGAATAAGCACTCCATTGTGATCACGGGCATATTTATCTGCTATTTTAACCGATTCATCATAATTGAAATCTGTTATGTATGCTTCTGCACCTTCTTTTTTAATATTGTTAAGTCTTATTTTTGATGATCCTTTTGGCATAAAGATAACAGATTTATAACCCAGTTGATTTGATGCCCAAGCAATTCCTCTTCCATGATTGCCATCTGTTGCTGTAACAAAGGTTATGTCTCCAACCTTCTCTTTTACTTCCTTACACTTAAGTTCGTTAAAGGTTAGGTCTGATACAATATCTTCTCCATATTTTTCCTCTAAATAGCTGGCAACGGCAAAGATACCTCCCAGAACTTTAAAAGCATTTAATCCAAATCTATAGGATTCATCTTTTACCCATATTTTTTCAACTTTTAATCTTTCTGCCAGCTTACTTAATTCAAATAAGGGGGTTTTACTATAATTAGGTATGCTCTCGTGCAGTTCGTAAATTTTTGTTAAGTTATTTTTATTTAGATAATCTATATTATTATGGTTTTTCTCAGTATATTGTATTTCCTTGTTTTCTATATACTTTATATTAATTTCTTTATTCATAGATATCCCTTCCAAAAACTATTAGATTAATTTATTTTTATCATTCTTCTATTTGACTATTTATAAGTTTTAATATTTGTCTTTTTACAGCTATATACTCTTCAGAATAGATAACGTCTTTAGATTTTTCTTTAAATATTTTATCAGTAAAATTTACTTCGAACTCTTCAAGTATCCTACCGGGTCTTTTTGACATAATTACAAGCCTGGTTCCCAAGGATAGCGCTTCATCTATATCGTGGGTTACGAAAATTATCGTGCTGTTGTTTTCTTCCCAAATTTCTCTAATTAGTGTCTGCATATTTGATCTTGTTAGAGCATCTAGAGCTCCTAAGGGTTCGTCCATTAGTATTACCTCAGGATAATTCGCTAAAACTCTTGCTAATGCAACTCTTTGCTTCATACCTCCTGATAATTCGAAGGTAGGTTTTTTCCCAAATCCGGTAAGCTTCACCTGTTCTAAAAAATGCTCTCTAATTTCTTCAATTTCATTGTCGGATAACCCTCTCATTCTTGGACCAAACTCTACGTTTTCTTTTACACTCATCCAAGGATAAAGAGTTGGAGATTGAAAGACAACTCCTCTATGCCAGTCTGGACCTACTATAGGTTTCCCGTCCATTAAACACTCACCTTCAGTTGGTGGTATATAACCTGCAATAGCTTTCAACAAGGTGCTTTTACCACAGCCTGAAGGACCCAAAACACAGAGAAATTCACCTTTTTTAATTTTGATATTAACATCTTCAACTGCTAATATAGAGTCTCCTTCTTTTCCGTATGAAATTTTAAGATTGTTAACGTCTATTAAAACTTCTTTCTCTTCAATCTTGCCCATGAAATTATCCTTTCCAACAGTGAGTATATATTAAGTAATTATATATTAGTTTCCTTCTCTTTCCAAATACATCTCTATATATTTAGGATTAACAAACTCGTTAAATTCTTCTTGTGATGGAGAATGTTCTATAGAATTTTGTTCTAATAGAAAGTCTCCAGTATTTTTCATTACTTTTGCAAAATTACCAGGTTCTTCAGTTGTACCCATATACTGGTCGGTAATTAGTTCTTTTGCCGGTACCATAATAAACCCAGCCATCTGTCTTAGTACATCTTCTTTTGGTATTTCAAGTTCTCCTGCAACTATATCTCCTGCTCTGTCCGGTTCATTTAAATATATCTGTTTACCTTCTTCTAAAACTGCAATAAAATCTACTACAAGTTCAGGGTATTTACTTGAAAATTCTTTTCTTACTACACCTACATCGGCAGTTATATATCCTCTCTCTAATAAATCTGCACTAGATACAAGTATATTTCCTGTTTCTAAAAGATTATCCAAAGTTGGTTGCCAGCTGTATGCAGCATCTATATCTCCTCTTTCCCATGCTGCTACAATTTCTGTAGTCTGCATATCAAGAAGTTGAATATCATCCTCTATTCCTTCTTCCTGTAGAAGATTTAAAAGTAGGTAGTGACAGGTTGATGCAAAGGGAGTAGCTACTTTTTTTCCTACAAGATCTTTTACTTCTTCAATTCCTGAACCTTCTCTTGCTACTAAACATTCTGACTCTCCTAAAATATCATGAATCCATATAAGTTCAACTCCCAAATCCCTTGTTAGAGATACTACTGAGTTTACATTTCCCATAGCTGCAAAATCTATGCTTCCTGAAGCAAGTGCTTGATTAGCTTCAGCTCCTGAGTCGAATACTATATGATTTACTTCTATTCCTCTATCCTCAAAATATTTTTCAAATAATCCTTCTCCTATAGCTATCATCTCGTCGTTAGCGATTCTCATAATACCAACATTTATTTTTTTAGGTAAATTTCCTGCTTCGCTTTCTTCATTTCCTCCACTACATGCAGTAATTGATAAAAGCATTAATAATACTATTAATATGGTTATGTTTTTCTTGAATATATTACTCATTTTTTACCTCCATAACGATTTTATACGTATCCTTTCCAGTATACTATTTTTTTCTCTAAATATCTCAATCCAAAGTCTATAGTTATTCCGGTTATTCCCATAATTATTACACCAACAAATATAACATCACTTTTCAAAAAATTTGATGCATCAAGAACCATCCATCCTATACCCGATGTTGCAGCTACCATCTCAGCAGATACCAATGTAGTATATGCCACACCCATTGATGTTCTTATTCCTGTAAATATTTCAGGCATAGATGCCGGTAAAACAATTTTGAAAAAAATTTTTTTCCTGCTTGCTCCTAAAGATTTAGCACTTAGTATATAATCTTCGTTTATTTTACTTACTCCAGACACACAGGCTATATATATTGGTGCAAACCCCGCTAAAAATAAAAGTATTACCTTAGACGTATCATCTATTCCAAACCATAACACCAGCAAAGTATAGTATGCCAAAGGTGGTAACGGTCTGTAAAATTCAACAATAGAATCAACAACGGATTTTACTTTATTAGAATATCCGCTAAGTAACCCTAAGGGTATAGATGTTATAATTGCAAAAAACATTGCTAAAAACAATCTTCTAAAACTTGCTCCTAGGTGAAGAAATAAAGAATCTTTGTTGTAGCCGTTTTCAAGAATGTGCAGAAAGGTAGTCCATACTTTATATGGTGATGGAACTAATGTACTTGAAAAAACTCCCATTCTTGTTATAACATACCAGCTACCCAAAATAAGAGTCCAGGTTAATATAGTAAGTCTCTTATCTATTTTATCTTTTTTTAATTCTATTCCTGCTGTCTTATTAATTTTTTTGGTTTTATCAGCACTTTTTTTAACTCCCATAAGTGCCTCCTTCTTTTATTAAAAAGTTAATGTTTGTTTTTTATATACATAATCTTTTTGTAAAATCAAGGCCACCAAGTATAACCCGATGGCCCCTATTATTTGCCTTAAAATTATTTTTTATATTTTACTCGAAATTATATTCTGTTACTATTTTTTCTCTATCTGTTACCTGATCTAAAAAGTATTCATAGCAGCATATTCCTAAATAAGACCCTGAAATATTTACTACATTATCATATCCTAGATGCTGTAAAGCCCTCACTGCATTATAACTTCTCTGTGATGATCTGCAGTGTAGATATACCGGCTTATCTTTAGGTATTTCATCTAATCTATCTCTAAATTGGCTTAGTGGAATATTAACTGAATTTACTAAATGTCCTTCTTCATATTCATCTTCTTCTCTAACGTCTATTATAAATGCATCTTTCTCTACTAAATCTCTAACTTCTGTTACTCTTACCTGCTTAAATTCTCCGTATAGTAAATTTAATCCTACCAGTGCAGTGTGATTTACAACATCCTTTGCTGTACCAAATGGTGGAGCATAGCATAACTCTAACTCTTTCAGATCTTCTAAAGTACCACCCATAGTTAACATAGTAGCAATTACATCAACTCTTTTGTCTACGTTACCTTTACCAATTGCTTGAGCTCCTAAGATTTTTCCAGTTGGATATTCATATACAAGTTTAAAGTGCATTGGATTTGCTCCTGACATCAGTCCAACCTTATCTGCAGGTATTGTATATACTATGTCGTAAGGAATTCCAGCAGCCTTAGCCATCTTTTCATTAAGTCCAGTTGAAGCTCCATTAAGATCAAATATCTTAACCACTGAAGATCCAATTACTCCGTTGTTGTTGTGTGGTTTTCCGTAAATATGATCTGCTGCTGCTCTTGCCTGTCTCTGTGCTGGTCCAGCTAATGGTAATCTGCAAGGCTCTGCTGTTAATTTATTATATACTTCAATAGCGTCTCCTACAGCATAAATATCAGGATCGTTAGTTAGATAATTATGATCAACTTTAATTCCTCTTGTTTTTCCTAATTCAAGTCCTGCATCAACTGCTAGTGAAGTTTCAGGAGCTACTCCTATTGCCATTATTACTAATCCTGCATCTATTTTTTCCCCTGACTGAAGTACAACATGACCTTCTCCTATTTCACTTACTCCATCTTCTAATATTAAATCAATGCCATTATCGTGCATTTCTTTATGTAAAATCTGGGCCATATCTTTATCAAAAGGACTCATGATTTGATCTAAAGCTTCTACAAGAGTTACATTTCTTCCATTCATTTTAAAGTTTTCTGCAGTTTCTACTCCTATAAATCCTCCACCAACTACAACTATATCTTCAACGTTGTTGTTATCTGCATATGCTTTTATTTTTCTTATATCTACTACATTTCTAACTGAAAATACGTTTTCGTTTGTAATACCTCCGATGCTTTTCGGCATAATCGGACTTGCTCCCGGTGAAAGTACAAGCTTGTCGTAAGATTCTTCATATTCTTCACCAGTTTCAAGATTTTTTACTACTACCTTCTTTTCTTCTCTTTTAATCTCAGTTACTTCGTTGTAAACTCTTGCGTCTATATTGTACTGGTTTTTAAATACATCTGGAGCCATTAATACTAAATCATTACACTCTTTTACTTCTCCACTTAAGTGATATGGAAGACAGCAGTTAGAAAAAGATACATTTGGTCCTCTTTCAAACATTACAACTTCTGCTGATTCATCAAGTCTTCTTACTCTTGCAGCAACTGAAGCTCCACCT
>CAZNLP010000004.1:0-40680 GCA_964574015.1 uncultured Clostridia bacterium
TACATTTAAATATTTAGGGATATTTTTCGGAATTTTTATTACTATTATTTCTTTTATGTTTATGTATCCTTCTAAAATAGTAAGCTCGGATATTAGTTCAATAAAGAGTAAATCAACTATAAGCAAAGAATTAAAGCCAAAAGATATGATTAATTCGAAAAGCTTCAAAGGATTATACCTAAATTTCACAATTGCTACTATGATAGGTCTTATGTTGATTGGTCTGACGAATGTTATTGGAATAAAAATGGTAGGTATATCTGCAGCAGAAAGTGCACTATATATGTCGGTGTTTGCAGTTTTTAATGGATTAGGTAGACCTACTTTCGGCTGGTTGACTGATAAATATAAAGCAAAAAAGGTTATGACCTTATCATTTTTATTAATAATTTTAGCAGCTGTAAATATGATATTTTTCGGAGCTAAAAACAATATCATGTATGGAGTTTCCTTTTCCATATTTTGGTTTAACCTAGGAGGATGGCTTGCAATAGCACCTACATCTACAATAAATTTTTACGGAATAAAGCACTACACTGAAAACTACGGTATAGTTTTTACAGGATATGGAGTAGGTGCAGTTTTAGGAGTTCTTTCTTCAGGTATTTTAGTTGATATACTGGGTAGTTATGATTATGTATTCTACTACGTAATACTCCTCGCTTTATTAGGATTTATTCTAAGTTTGAAATTAATAAAAGATTAGAATCTATATTATATAATTTTTTTTAGAGCAGAAATATCTGCTCTTTTTTTGCTTTAAATACTTGAAATTGAAATCAAAAATGTTATAATTATAATGAAAGTCAAAGAAAGTCAAAGTCAAAATTCTTCATAAAGAAGGTGGTTAAATGGCTAAAATTAGTGATGATATAGAAGAATTTTTAAAATCCATGCTTAAACAAACAGAAAACAATATGATAGAAATACATAGAAACATACTAGCTGAACAGTTTAACTGTGCTCCTTCTCAGATTAGTTATGTTTTGACAACAAGATTTAGGGATAATAAAGGCTATATTGTTGAAAGCAGAAGAGGTGGAGGAGGATCTATCAAAATTTACGAAATCAAAATGCAGGGAGAAGAACAAATCGACGAAATTATAAACACAAGCATAGGAGAAAGTATAACTAAATTAAAAGCCTATGATATATTGAATCATTTACTGCATAAGAAAATTGTTGATGAAAGAGAAAGCCATATAATTAAAAGAGCAATAAGCGATAGAGCCTTGTCTTTAATAGAGATAGATAAAAAGAATAAGTTAAGAGCGAAAATATTAAAGGAAACTTTATTAGCTATTGCAAATTTCAATAATAGGAGTTGATTAAATGCTTTGTGATAAATGCAAGAAAAATAAAGCAACTATACATTTTACGAAAATAGTAAATGGTAAAAAAATAGAAATGCACTTATGTAAAGATTGTGCTAGAGAAAATACTGATATAAATTCTGGATTTCCAATGGAAAACTTTCTGTCCGATATGTTTGGAGAATTCACTTTAAAAGAACCAAATACTGAGTATAAATGTCCAAACTGTGGTATGACCTATGAGCAGTTTAAAAGATACGGTAAATTTGGATGTAGCGAGTGTATAGATACTTTTAAAGATAAAATAGAACCTCTTATACAAAATATACACGGTCATAGAAGACATAAAGGAAAATCACCAGGACATCATGTGGTAAAAGAAAAAGAAATGACAGAAATTGAAAAACTTAGAAAAGAATTGAATGAAGCAGTAGAAGCAGAAAACTACGAAAAGGCTGCAGAGCTTAGAGATGAAATTAAATCTCTTGAAGGGAAGGAGGACTAAAAGTGACAAAGTGGATTGATGATAGCGGTATTGAAAAAGACATAGTTGTAAGCAGCAGAATAAGATACGCAAGAAATCTTGAAAACCATAAATTCCCTATTTTACTGGATAAAAAAGAAGCAGATCAAATATTTGAAGAAGTTTCAGAAATTGTTAAATCTAAAGACATATACGGGAAGATTTTTTCGCACTTTAAAACCTCTGACATTCCAGATTTAGAAAAAAATATGCTGATAGAAAGACATATAATAAGTCCCGCTTTGATTAAAAATCAAGGAATAAGTGGATTTATTCTTAGTAATGATGAAAAAATTTCAATAATGATAAACGAGGAAGACCACATAAGACTCCAGGTTTTAAGTAGTGGTTTAAATTTACAGGAATGTCTTAAAAAAGCAGATGAAATAGATTTAATACTTGATGAAAGATTAAAATATGCTTTTAATAAGCAATTTGGGTACATCACAGCTTGTCCTACCAATTTAGGAACTGGGATAAGAGCTTCTTCGATGCTACATTTGCCAGGATTAGTATTGACTGGAAGATTAGAAAGACTTTTAAATACCATTTCAAAATTTGGTATATCAGTAAGAGGAGTATACGGCGAAGGATCAAAATCTTTAGGAAATTTATTTCAAATTTCAAATCAAGCAACTTTAGGAAACGATGAAAAAACAATAGTAGATAAGGTTGAAAAAATTGCAATGCAGATAGTAAGTAGAGAAAAAGAAGCAAGAAATTATCTTATAAATGAAAACAACATAGAAATAGATGATAAGGTTCATAGATCCTATGGAGTACTTACTAATGCAAAAATTATTAGTACCGATGAAGCTGTCAAATTATTATCTTTAGTCAAACTTGGAATTGACTTAGATTTAATAGATAAAAATAAGAATGTTAATTTTAATAAGCTATTTGTTGAAATACAACCTATGAATATTCAATTTGAGGCAAGAGAAGAATTAAATGAGAAAGAAAGAGATATAAGAAGAGCAGAGATAATAAAGAAGAGATTAAAAAGGGAGAGTGAAAAATTATGATAAATAAAGGATTAAGTAAATCAGCTCAAAGAGCTTTAGAATTAGCACAAAATGAAGCAAAAAATATGAATCATAATGTGTTAGGAACTGAACATATACTTTTAGGAATCATCAAAGAAAATGAAGGTTTAGCTGGAGAAATACTTAGAAGTAAAGGAATGAAGTACGAAGATATTAAAAACAAAGTTCTAAATATAACAGGAACAGGAAGAGCTCAGGCTAATTATTTAAATGTATCTCCGAGAACTAAAACTATTTTTGAATTAGCAGGACAGTTTGCAAGACAGTTAAATCAATCTTTGATAGGGACTGAACATATACTATTAGGTATCATGGCTGAAGGTGAAGGTGTAGCTTCGTTGATACTTAAAAAAGAAGGAATTAATCCAAAAGAAATTCAGCAGAAGATAATGAATTCTTTGAATGAAGGAGATAGCGGAGAAGTTTATTCAAAAGCACCTCAAGGGAAAAAAGATAAAAAGATGAAAAACCTTGAAAAATACGGTAAGAATTTAAACGACCTTGCAGAACAGGATAAGTTGGACCCGGTAATTGGAAGAGAAAAGGAAATACAAAGGGTAATTCAGGTTCTAAGTAGAAGGACAAAGAATAATCCTGTTTTAATAGGAGAACCAGGAGTAGGTAAAACTTCCATAGCAGAAGGCTTGGCTCAAGAAATACAGGCAGGAAATGTTCCTGAACTTCTTAAAGACAAAAAAGTCATAACCTTAGATTTATCTGGTATGGTTGCAGGTTCAAAGTTTAGAGGAGAGTTTGAAGAAAGATTAAAAAATACAATGGAAGAAATAAAAGAAGATGGAAACATCATTTTATTTATAGATGAAATGCATACTATTATAGGTGCAGGTGGAGCAGAAGGTGCTATTGATGCATCAAATATTTTAAAACCTGCCTTATCTAAAGGTGAAATTCAGGCAGTAGGTGCAACTACAATAGATGAATATAAAAAACACATAGAAAAAGATGCTGCTTTAGAAAGAAGATTTCAACCTGTTTTAGTTGAAGAACCGTCTGTAGAAGACACAGTAGCTATATTAAAAGGATTAAGGGATAAATATGAAGCCCATCATAAGGTTAAAATAACCGATGAAGCAATAGAGGCAGCAGCCAAGTTATCTTATAGATATGTGGCAGACAGATTTTTACCTGATAAAGCTATAGACTTAATTGATGAAGCTTCATCTAAGGCAAGGTTGAAACAGTCTACAGCTCCTTCTGATTTAAATAAATTAGAAAAAGAATTGGAAGAACTTAAGAAACAGAAGGAAGAAGCTATAAACACACAGAATTTTGAAAAAGCTGCAGAATATAGAGATAAGGAAAAAAAAGTAAAAGAAAAACTAGAAGAAAAAAGAAAGAATTGGGATGAAAAAAAATCTTCAAGAGAAGGAAGTATAACAGAAGAAGATATTGCAAACATTGTATCCTCCTGGACTGGAGTACCGGTAGAAAAAATGGATACAACAGAGTCAGATAAGCTCCTACATTTAGAAGATACCTTGCATAAGAGGGTAATAGGTCAGCATGAGGCTGTTGATTCAGTTTCAAGAGCTATCAGAAGAGCAAGAGTAGGACTTAAGGATCCTAAAAAGCCTATTGGTTCATTTATATTTCTAGGACCTACGGGAGTTGGTAAAACAGAATTAACTAAAGCACTAGCAGAAGCTATTTTTGGTGATGAAGAGGCTTTAATAAGAATAGATATGTCGGAATACATGGAAAAGCATTCAGTTTCTAAATTAGTTGGTTCACCTCCTGGATATGTAGGATTTGACGAAGGAGGACAGCTTACTGAAAAGGTTAGAAGAAAACCTTATTCTGTAATATTGTTTGATGAAATTGAAAAAGCTCACCCTGATGTATTTAATATACTGCTACAGCTACTTGACGATGGTAGGTTAACTGATTCAAAAGGTAGAACTGTGAACTTTAAAAATACCTTAATAATCATGACATCTAATGTTGGAGCAAATACTATTAGAAAGCAGAATGTTTTAGGATTCAGTACAAGTCAAGAAGATGAAGAAAAAGACGAGTACGAGAATATGAAAAAAAATGTAATGGATAAACTTAAAGATACTTTTAGACCTGAATTTTTAAACAGATTAGATGAGGTTATAGTTTTCCATTCATTAACTAAAAAAGATATTAAAGAGATTGTAAATCTTATGATTAAAAATCTTCAAAACAGACTTGAAGAGTTAGGAATGACTATTGAAGTAGGAGAGGATGCTAAGATGTTTTTAGCTGAGGAAGGCTACGATCCAACCTTTGGAGCCAGACCTCTTCAAAGAACCATAAGAAAAAGAATAGAAGATGCTTTATCCGAAGAAATACTTAGAGGAACCGTTAAAAAATCGGACAGTATAATGGTGACTTTTGATGAAGATAAAAAAGAATTAGTAATAGAAAGTAAAGAAGAAGTAACCAACTAGATAAGTATAGATCACATTAAAAAAGCGGGTTAACCCGCTTTTTTTATTGTGATTCACTTACATTCATAAAATTTGAGAACTGTGAATTGTATAGATCAGCATAGATTCTGTCTTTTTCGAGAAGAGTTTTGTGATTTCCTCTCTCCTGAATCCCTTTTTCTGTAAGGACTATAATTTCATCAGCATTTTGGATAGTGGATAACCTGTGGGCTATAACTAATGTTGTTCTACCCTTTGATAATCGTTCTAAAGATTTTTGTATAAGTATTTCTGTCGCATTGTCTAAAGCAGAAGTAGCTTCATCTAATATTAATATAGGTGGATTTTTAAGAAAGATTCTTGCTATAGATATTCTCTGCTGCTGTCCTCCAGATAGTTTAACACCCCTTTCTCCTATATAAGTATCGTATCTATTAGGCAGTGACATTATAAAATCGTGTATACTTGCTTTTTTAGCTGCATCGACTACTTCTTCGTCTGTTGCATCAATATTTCCATATTTTATATTATCTTTTATTGTACCAGTAAATAAGAAAACACTCTGTTGAACTAACCCTATATTTTGTCTTAAAGATTTAACAGAAGCTTTTTTAATATCTACTCCGTCGATGGTGATTTTACCTTTTGTGACATCGTAAAATCTAGGAATCAGATGGCATAATGTAGTTTTACCTCCACCAGAAGGTCCTACTATTGCCATAGTTGTCCCGGCTTCTATATTTAAATTTATATTGTGAAGAACCTTTGATTCATCATCGTCATCATATGAAAACTCTACATTTTCTACTTTTATATTTCCTTTTACATCCTTTAATTCAACAGGATTTTTTGTATCTTTTATTGATGGGGGTATGTCTAATATTTCTAAAAATCTTTCAAAGCCTGACATTCCTTCTTGAAACTGCTGTGTGAAGTTTGTGAGCCTTTTTATAGGCTGCATAAAAAAGTTAATATAAAGAACATAAGCTATTAAATCACCGTAATTAATATTTCCTATATATACGAAATATCCTCCTAAAGCCATAGTCAAAAGATTTAAAAAATTAGTTGAAAAATTAATGCCTGTATGAAATTCTGCCATAGTTTTATATGCATCCTGTTTAGAATTTCTAAAGTGTACGTTACCTTCATCAAATTTTTCTAACTCAAATTCTTCATTTGTAAAAGATTTGGCTACTCTAACACCGGATATGCTGCTTTCAATATCAGAATTGACATTAGCAATTTTTTTTCTAACCTGACGGAAGTTACCCCTCATCTTTACACCCTTAACTATAGAAAACCAAAGCATAAATGGTAAGAAGGCAAAAATTATAAGAGTTAATTTAACTTCTATTGTCAGCAGTATTAAAAAAGATCCTATAAACATAATTATCGATATAAAAAGATCTTCGGGACCGTGGTGAGCTAATTCTGCAATTTTATTTAAGTCGTTTACTAATCTGGACATCAATTTACCAGTACGACGATTATCAAAAAAACTTACATCCATTATTTGATAATGCTGAAATAATTCTTTTCTCATGTCGTATTCCATACGTACCCCGAGGACATGACCCCAATAATTTACAACATAATAAAAACCCCCCTTAATTACGTACAAACCTAGCATTATTAAAGATGCAGTAATTATTGCTCTTAGATTTTTATCGGGAATGTAATCATTTATTAATGTTCTTGAAAATATTGGGAATATTAAATCTAAAGCTGATATGCCTAGAGCACAGGCCATATCTAAGAAAAACAATCCTTTATGCGGTTTATAATATTTTATGAAGCTTTTAATTAAATCCATATTTTCCCCCTTAACTTAGAAGATAGCAAGGGGTAACCTTGCTATCTTGATATTCTGTCATTATTTTAAGATTAAACCATATATATTATAGCATATGTTTATAATATTTCAATAAAACTAATCGACCCGGTCTAAAAAGTACCCAAAACCTATTGTTCCTCTACCACAGTGACTAGAGATAACACAACCAGTTTCATACTCATTAAACTTATTTATACCAGTTTTTTTAGTGATAATATCCTTAAGTTTTTCTAATTCCAATTCGTTGCCGGGAGCACTTGCAATTTGTATCTCTTGTTTATATATATCATCTTTATCTTTATTTAGCTGTTTTATCATCATGTCAAAAGCTTTTCTTTTTCCCCTCGTTTTTTTCCATACACCTAAACCTTCCGGTGACATTTCTATTATAGGTTTGATATTAAGCATACTTCCAAATATTTTTTCAACAGAGCTGCAGCGTCCACCTCTATGAAGATAATCTAAAGTTTCTACGGTGAAAAATAGTCTGTAGTTTGGAATTAATATTTTTAATTTTTTTATTACTTCGTCTACATCCAATCCTTTTTCCAGGAACTCATAAGTATATTTTACTAAAGCACCAGTAGCTCCACAAAGATTTAGAGAATCAACTATGTAGACGGAATTCTCCGGTAAGAAATCCGCTGCTAATTTAGCATTTTGGATAGTTGATGAAATTTTAGACGAAAGACCGATATATATAATTTCTTGGCCTTTGCTTACATAGGGTTTAAAGCTATTATAAAAATCAGCTGGAGAAGGAGAAGAAGTTAATGGAAGACGATTGTATTTATCAACTAATTGAAAAAGTTGTTCAGAACTAATATCTACACCATCTTTAAAAGTTTCAAAATCGAAGCTTACTTTTAAAGGTACAATTCCTATGTCTAATTTTTTAGCTTCTTCTGAAGATAAATCGCATGTACTATCGGCAAAAATTTTAATGTTCTTCACAATTTTCCTCCTAAAAAAATCCTTTAACAATAGTATATTACTATTTTACAATATTTCAATAGAACAAAAAAAAGAAACTTATTAAAGTTTCTTAATATTGGATTATTCTGTTAAGACTTTTGTAAGCCTTTTTCGTATCTTCATATACTGTTCACCGTATATATCTCTGTTCATTTTCCTGTCAATTATGTGCTCTACATGACTTATTTCTACTGGATTATCCTGTATAATATATATCTGGTCAGCAACTTTCAAAGCTTCGTCTATATCATGGGTTATAAAAAGTACGGTTCTACTATCTCTCTCCCAAAGTTTAAGAAAAGCATTGATTAAATTGTTCTTTATTTTAATGTCGAGACCTTGGAAAGGTTCATCCATAAGAAGAAGGGTAGAAGGATATGCAAAAGTCCTTGCAATTGCTAATCTCTGTTTCATACCACCACTCAATTCATCAGGTTTATTATCCGAATATTCTTTCAGATCCACTAAATCTAAATATGAGTTAATAACTTCCTTACGTTTTTTTTCTCCGAAAATATTTTTTAAAATAATATCTATATTTTCATAGACAGTAAGCCAAGGCATTAGTCGAGGTTCTTGAAATAGATAAGAAATATTTTTTTTATCTATTCCTGTAATTTCGCCTTCCTCGTAATCGGTCAAACCGGATATAACATTAAACAGTGTGGTTTTACCTACTCCAGAAGGACCTAATATACAGGTTATTTCACAAGGTTCTATATTCATCGTGAAATTGTTGAATATTTTTTTATTTTCATAGTTTTTCTTTAACCTGTTAATTTTAATCATATTATTTTACCTCAATTCTTTTAAAAATGTTCTTCATCAAAATTTCAAAAATATATGATAAAAATATTATAATAACTGTCCATGCAAGCAATTCAGGAACTTTAAGATATATTTTAGAATTAAACAAATTTGTACCAACACCGTATTTAGGTAAACTAAGAGCTTCTGCCGCTGCTACAACCTTCCAACCTATTCCTAAAGCCGTTGAAAAGCCTGCTGCTAAATAGGGTAGAGAAGATTTAAGATATACTCTCCTAAATATTTCATATTTTCCAACATTATATAACTTACACATTTCTAAGAGTTTTTTATCTGTGTTTCTTATGCCTTCTACCATATTGGACCAGATAATAGGGAAACACATGAGTATTCCTGTAAATATAGGAACATAAGAACTGTTAAACCATATTATTGCAATAATTATTATTGATATTATTGGAGTGCTTCTTACAAAGACTACTAGAGGTTCAAAAATTTCATAAGATTTTTTGCTTATTCCACATAAATATCCTGTGCTAACTCCTACTACTGCAGATATTATAAAGCTGATTAATACTCTTACTGTAGTATAAAAAACAACTTTATAAAAGTCTACAGTTGTTATAAGAGAGCCAATGGAAGCTGCTACAGAGACCGGTGAAGGTATATAAATGTCTTTGTTGACAATTATATAAGCAGCCTGCCATAATATAAGCCATATAATTATTCCTACTATTCTATTTTTATGGTTGGCTATAGTAGAAATCTTCATCAGGTAGTTTTCCTCCTACTGAATCAGGATTGAAGTCGTGAAGTATAGATAAAAAACTTTGAACTTCATCTTTAGCTTCTTGAGCATCCATATAAACTATACTGCAGTTTGGAATAGCATTTTCTGCTAATTTGGCATTTGGTAGAATTCCATTTTTTTCAACAAGCTGTCCTGCTTCCTCATAATTATTATTTACCCATTCTACTGAAGATTTATACTCATTTAAAAATTCATTTATAAAATATGGATGTTCTTCGGCAAACTTAGTATTTACAATCAAACATCCCATTGCTAAAACACTTTCGCCATCTGTGGCTTTTTTCCATTCTTCATTTAAATCAATCAAAATTTCTACATTTGGATTGTTCATCATAACTTGGGTAACAAAAGGTTGAGGTAAAACTGCTATTTTATTATCTTCAGCTATAACAGTCTGTGCGAGAGAAGAGTGATCAAGCAAAAACTCTGCATTGACTGAATCAGCGACATTGTTTTTTTCTAAAAGATAATTAAAAGCATATTCTGGAGTAGCTCCTTTACCGCTTATCGCAACATTTTTTCCTGCTAAATCAGCTATACTATTAACATCTTCGGTTCCGACTACATATATTACTCCTAAGGTATTTAAAGCTAAAAATTGAATATCACCTTCGGTTTTATTATAGATTACAGAAGCTGCATTTGTTGGAACTGCTGCAATATCTATTTCTCCATTTATGATTTTACCTATTAAATTATCAGGAGAACCTTCTACTATATATTCAACATTATAGTGATCCCCATCTAAAGGTTTCGAATCAATCAGTTGTATCATTCCGATAGAGGTAGGACCTTTAAGACCTGCTATAGTAACATCAGTTGGTTCTTTTGTTCCTTCTTCACATCCTGTTAACATAAAACTAAATACTAATAAAAGTGTAACTAAGATTATAATTTTTTTGCTTTTCATGATTTTCACTCCTTAAGTAAATTATTTTGTTAATGCGCTTTTTACTTTAACACCATCTAAACTTCCTAGTTTGCCTGTAAGACTACCTATATTATCAGTAGAACCATCTACCACTAAGGATATAATACTTACTCCTCGTTCTTTATAAGGTATACCTAATCTACCGACAATTATAAAATTAAACTCTTGTAGAATTTCATTAACTCTATTAACAGAGTTAAGATTTTCAATTACGACACCTACAACTCCCAATCTCTCCAAAAAAATCACCCCATAAAAAATACTCTCATTTCTGAGAGCAGGGAAATATAAAATACAAGGAATAAATATTATGTATTTTATACTTTCCTTGCCCTCAGTAAACCCTTAAGCTTAGAAATTGTTAAAATATTAACGTATTTGTTTAAAATATAACATACTTTCAAGTACATTGCAACATAATTTTCAAAATATATCTTACAAAAACATAAAGAATAGAGAAACAATTCACTAATTAAAAAAATATCAGGGCTATCTTTTTAATTGGATAAAAAACAAATTTATGCTAAAATTTAAATAGCATTAAAATGTCAAGGCTTATAGTGTTAGGAGAAGTAAATGAACTATCAAACTAATTTAAAGAACAACTTAAATATAAATCTTAATAATCAGCAGCTTAAGGCAGTAAATCATACAAGAGGAAACGGACTTGTTTTAGCTACTGCAGGATCAGGAAAAACGACTGTAATTATATCAAGGTTAGGTAAATTATTAAATGAAAATAATAACACAAGTATATTAACTATAACTTTTTCTAAAATGGCTGCTCTTGAAATGGAAAAAAGATTTCTTGATAAATTTGGATATAAATATAAGTTAAATGCAAAATTTTCTACTATACATTCATTTGCATATAAGCTTGTTGTTAAATACTTTAGAAATAAAAACATTAATGTAGATTTATTGAAGAATAATTATGATATATTAAATCAAATAGTTAAAGAAGTTTATAATAAAGAAAGATATCAAAATACTAATAAAGATGAAATAGAAAATATATCTAGTAAAATATCATACTTTAAAAATATGCTTTACGATCCTAAAAAGTATAAGGATTATGATGTTAAAATTAGAAAGTTTGATGTTATTTTTAATTTATATGAAAAATATAAGAAAGAAAAAAACTATATTGATTTTGATGATTTGTTAATTTATGCTTATAAAATTTTAAAGACGAGTAAAGCTCATAGAAATAGAATTAAAAATAAGTACGACTACATACAGATAGACGAGGTACAGGATACATCTAAAATACAGCACCATATAATTAATATGATATCTAAGAATAATTTATTTATGGTAGGCGACGACGATCAATCTATATATTCTTTTAGAGGAAGTTATCCTGAGTTTTTATTAAATTTCGAAGAAGAATTTCCCGAAGGTAAAATTTATTACCTGGGCAATAATTACAGGTCTGATGGAAATATTGTCGAAACAGCATCAAAGGTTATAAAGTATAATAAAAATAGGTACGATAAAAATATAAAAGCATCTAAGGAAAATCTCAACCAAATTAAAATTAAAAGTATGGATTCTTATAAGAATGAAATGGATTATATACTCGAAAATATCAATGAAGGTGAAAGTACAGGAGTGTTATACAGATATAATATATCAAGCATTATGCCTTCGAACTTACTTTTGAAGAAAGGTATAGACTTTTTTATTAAAGACTCTATCGATAGCTTTTTTAATAACAATATTATCGAAGATTTTAAAAGTTTTTTTAAGCTGAGTGCTGATGGAAGAGATAAAAAAGCTTTTAAAAGAATATATTACAAGTGCAATACCTACTTCACAAAAGAAATAGCATCTTTTGTAGTAAATGGAGAAGGTAATATTTATTCAAGATTAGATATGTATTACGATACAAACAAAAGAGTAGATTCGAATATCAGTAGATTTAAAGAAAACATGATAGAGCTTTCAAAGCTGGGAATAAAAGAAGGAATTGAGTTTATACTTTACGAGTTAAACTATATAGATTACCTTTATAGATTGGAAGATAACGGGATTATTAAATATTCTAATGCTAAAAATATAATTGAAATTTTAAAAGAACTGGGAAGTGGTATAAATAAAATAGAAGAGTTTGATATAAAGCTAAAAGAACTCAATAGAAAAATTAAGGAATCCAGTAAAAACAAAGATTCCAATGTTACCCTAACTACCATCCACAGTGCAAAGGGTTTAGAATACGATACTGTATTTTTAATTGATAATAATCATGGAGAGTTTCCACAAGAAAATTTAATGGATGAAAACAACCTTGAGGAGGAAAGAAGGATATTTTATGTTGGAATGACGAGAGCCAAGAAAAATCTTCACATAATAACTAGTAGAAGAGAATCTCTGTTTTTCAATGAAGTTAAATATTTTATTAATAAAGAAGGAGAGGAGTAATATGAACTTATTAGAATTACAAAATGGTTCAGATATTAGAGGAATTGCTTTAAAGGACGAAAAGGATAAAAAAGAAGTTAATTTAACACCGGAAACAGCTGCTAATATTGCTGGGGCTTTTGCTGAATTTTTAAAAGAAAAAATTAAAAAAGAGAAACTTACTATAACTCTTGGTAGAGATAGTAGAATTACTGGAAAAGCTATACTGGAAATATCTGCAGCTTATCTAAAATCCTTGAATCATGAAGCTTTAGATTGTGAAATTGCATCAACTCCATCGATATTTATGACGACTCAAGATAAGGAAATAGATGCAGATGGTGGTATTATGATAACTGCAAGTCATCTACCTTATGAAAGAAATGGTATGAAGTTTTTTACAAAGGAAGGTAGTTTAAACAAAAAAGATATCAAAAAAATTTTAGAGATTGCAGAGAAAAACTACAAGAAAAATATAATTGAAGAAAATCTGTCGAAAAATGTTAAGAAAGTAAACTATATCAAAAGATATTCAGATATTTTAGCTGAAAAAATAGTAAGGGAAACAGAAGATGAGAAACCACTAAGTGGCATGAAAATAATTGTTGATGCAGGAAATGGAGCAGGAGGATTTTTTCCTGTAAATATACTAAAACCTTTAGGTGCAGATATAGAAGGTAGCTTATACTTGGAGCCGGATGGATTTTTTCCTAATCACGAGCCAAATCCAGAAAACATAGAAGCTGTAAAAGACCTACAAAACAAAGTATTGGAAGAGAAAGCAGATTTAGGTATTATTTTTGATACGGATGTAGATAGAGCAGCCGTTGTAGATAGTGAAGGAAGAGTTATAAATAGGAACAGACTTATCGCATTAATATCTAAAATAATTCTTAAAGAGCATCCAAACTCATATATAGTTACTGACTCTATAACCTCTAAAGGGTTAAAAAAATTTATAGAGGAAAATGGCGGTATTCATCATAGGTATAAAAGAGGATATAAAAATGTTATAGATGAAGCGATTAGACTTAACAAACTAGGAAAAGAATCCTGGTTAGCAATAGAAACAAGTGGACACTGTGCATTAAAAGAAAATTACTTTTTAGATGATGGAGCATATCTAATAGTTAAGCTCTTGATTGAGTTTTCAAAAATAAAAAATGAAAATAAAAATTTTAGCGACTTAATTAAAGATTATAAAGATCCTCTAGAAGAAAAAGAAATAAGAATAAAAATTTTGGAAAAAGATTTTAAGAGTTACGGCCAGGAAGTAATTAAAGATTTAGAAAATTTTATAAAGATTCAAGATGATTGGACTAAGGTTGAACCTAACTATGAAGGTGTAAGAGTCAATTGTGAGGAAGGAGAAGGATGGTTTTTACTTAGATTATCCTTACATGATCCTAAGATTGTAATAAATATAGAATCTGATAAAGAAGACGGTACAAATGTAATAGAAGAGAGAATAATGAGATTCCTACATAATTTTAAAGGTCTTGATTTATGATAAGAATTAATAATTTAAGAATAGATATATCAGCTAAAAACAAACATAAAATATTAGAAAATGAAATATTAAAAAAACTGAAAATAAAAAAAGAAGATATACTAGAATGGAATATAAACAAAAAATCTATTGATGCGAGGAGAAAAAACAAAATAAATTATCAGTACTCCTTAGATGTTAAGATTAGGAACGAAGATTATGTATTAAAAAAAATAAAAACTGGAAATATTATAAAGGTAAAAGAAAAGAGTTATAATCCGAATATAAAATCAAAAACAACAAAAGGAAAATCTCCGGTAATTATAGGTTCTGGCCCGGCAGGTCTGTTCTGCGCTTTCCTTTTAGCAGAATACGGTATGAAACCGATTGTTATCGAACAGGGAAAAAAAGTTGAAGAAAGAGTAAAGGATATTAATAAATTTTGGGATGAAGGTATTTTAGATACAAAATCCAACGTACAATTTGGCGAAGGTGGAGCAGGTACATTTTCCGATGGTAAACTTACTACATTAATAAAGGACAAAGAAAATAGAAGTAGTAAAATAATTGAAGAATTTGTCGAAGCAGGAGCTCCAGAGGAAATAAAATACTTAAAAAACCCCCATATTGGTACTGATAATTTAAGGAAAGTAGTTATTAATCTTAGACATAAAATAGAAGAGATGGGGGGAAGTATATTTTTTGATGAAATCTTTAAAGATATAGAAATTAAAAGTCAAAAAATATATAAGGTTATAACGGACAAAAGAGAGGTAGAAACTGACAATTTAGTTCTAGCAGTTGGGCACAGCAGCAGAGATACTTTTCACATGCT
Source organism: uncultured Clostridia bacterium (assembly GCA_964574015.1). Lineage (GTDB taxonomy): Bacteria > Bacillota > Clostridia > Tissierellales > Dethiosulfatibacteraceae > UBA8670. The sequence continues at coordinate 15,346 of CAZNLP010000004.1, forward strand.
TAATAAATACCTTGAATTGAAACCGAAACCTTTTTCTATAGGTTTAAGGATAGAACATCCTAGAGAAAAAATTGATATTAACCAATACGGAAAGCTACATAATATTCTACCGTCAGCAGAGTATAAACTAGTAAATCACAGCAAAGAAAGAAGCACTTATACATTTTGTATGTGTCCGGGAGGGTATGTAGTAGGAGCTACTTCAGAAGAAAAGGCTTTAGTTACTAACGGAATGAGCAACTATAAAAGAAATGCTGAAAATTCAAACAGTGCAATATTAGTAAATATAAAACCTGAGGATTATTATGTAAACAGCCCTCTCGACGGAATAGATTTTCAAAGGAAGTGGGAAAGACTTGCATTTAAACTTGGAGGCGAAAATTATGAAGCACCGGTACAGTTGTTTGGTGATTTAGAAAAGAATATATCATCAAAGAGATTAGGAGATGTGATGCCATCTTATAGACCGGGATTCGAATTGAGTAACCTTAGAGAATGTCTTCCAGGATTTGTAGTAGAAAACATAGTAAATGGTGTAAAGTATTTTGGTACAAAAATAAAGGATTTTGATAGGTATGACAGCATACTGACTGGAGTAGAAACAAGAAGTTCATCACCTCTAAGAGTAGATAGAGACAGTAATTATCAATCAAATATAGTCGGAATATATCCTTGTGGTGAAGGAGCTGGTTATGCAGGAGGAATAATGTCATCTGCAATAGATGGATTAAAAATAGCAGAAAAAATAATTGAATTAAATTAATTAATAAGATTAATGGGGGATGTTATGAAGAATATTCTATTTAACAGTTCAAAAAGTATTTTTTTAATATTATCAATTTTTACAAAGATACCGTTAAAATTGAATTCAGAATTTGATGAAGAAGATTATAAATTGGGCATGATTTTTCTACCGATAATAGGACTTATTATTGGTTTAGGTTTTGTTTTAATAAAACTAACGACTTTTGTATCTTCTTCTTATATAGTAGGATTGCTTCTTACTATTTTTTATGTGATTATAACGGGAGCTATACATATAAGAGGATTTGGAAGCAAATTAAATGAATTTTTTTCATCAGAAGATACCGAGGAAAACTCTATTAATAGTCAGGACTCTACAGGGAAAATTATAGGTGTATTATTACTTTTAGTTGCCTATATAGTATTGTTAGGAGAAAATTCTTTTTCAGCTGTTTTTCTAATGCCGATAGTTGGTAGGACTTCCTACATGCTGTCTTCTTATATAGTAAATAACAAAAACATTGAAAACAGCCATAAACTTATTAGTGTTTCAGATAAAAGTGTACGTAATTCAGCCTTTTTATTTGCCTTTATTTTAAGTTTAATTTTCAACTTTATGGCAGTTATTCCTATTTTTATTGCCTTTGTTATCATAGGTCTTTTTACAAAGATGATGATTGATAAAAAAGAGAATTTCTCTACTGATGATCATGGATTTATGGTTGAGTTGTCACAGATTATTTTTCTAATAGTTGCTTATTATATCATATAGGAGGAAGTTTTTATGGAAAAAGGATATGTTCATGTATACACTGGAAACGGAAAAGGAAAAACAACTGCAGCCTTCGGCTTAGCCGTAAGAGCTCTATGCGCTGGTAAAAAAGTATATATCGGGCAGTTTGTTAAAGATATGAAATACAGTGAAACAAGATTAACGGAGAAGTTTGAAAGTTTAACTATCGAACAGCTTGGTAAAGGATGCTTTATATATAATGAACCAGAGGAAAAGGATATAAAGGCAGCGAAAAGAGGACTTAAGAAAGTAGAGAATATTCTTCAAAAGGATGAATATCAAGTAGTAATATTAGATGAAATAACTATTGCTATTTATTATAAGCTTTTTTCTACTGAAAATTTAATTACTACGTTGAGTAATAGAAATCAAAAAATTGAAGTAGTCATAACAGGAAGATATGCTGAAGAAAAACTTATAAACTATGCAGATTTAGTTACTGAAATGAAAGAAATAAAACATTACTATAAAGAACATGGAGTCTTATCTAGAGAGGGAATAGACAGATAATACTACTTAAGAATATTATCTGCAAACTCCTTTGCTTTTTCATTAATTTTTGGGACCTTAAGAATATCCTTAGGATAGTTTGCCGTTTCCATTAAGGAAAAGTAAGGAGGAAGTCTAAAGGTTTTATTTATGTTAAGAGAACTTATAAGTTGTTTGGATATTATATCACTGCCTGTATTCCCCGAAACTACAATGGAGTAAAGAGTTTTATTGTAAAAACTGTTTGTTCGATATAAAGCTGTTAATCTATTTACAGTTGCAGTTAGATTAGCCATTAAAGAGTCATTATAGTTAGGACATATAAATATAATATAATCAGCTTCTAAAATTCCAGGATAAACCTGTTCAACTACTATATCACGGTAAAAACAGCTGGTTTGTTCACCAAAATAATTACAGACTGCAAATAAACAACCTCTACAATCATTAATATTTTCTTCTCCTAAATAAATTTCTTTCAAGTCGCATTTAGATAGATGTTTTCTAACTAGACGCCAAAGCATGTATGTGTTAGAGGTATTTGCATTGCTTGAATGTATTGCAAGGATTTTAGGATTCGTTTTATTATTGCGATTATGATTCAAGAGTCTTTTAATTAAATCTTCACTGTTTTTTAAGCAAGCTTCTTCTAAATTCATATCGAAATATTTTTTGAAGTTAGCAAAATTTCTTAAACTATTGGTAGCTTCAACTATTGGTCTGCCGGGGAAAGAGCAACCCATTTGATTGCATCTGAATATAATATCTCTTCCAACACTTCTTGTATATAATTCAGAAGAAGAGTGAATTAATACTCCGCCTATAGAATTCATCATAGAACTTTTGCCTCTTTCTTCCAAAAACTTCAAAATTTTCATAAGATTTATACTAATTCCTGAGATTCCTAATTCTACTGCAAAAATAATCCTTTTATTTCTATAATCTATTTCGTCAAAACTTTCACAAATAAGGTCAAAATAATTGTTATTGTTTGCAGAAGATATCATTTTTTCCAATACACTACTGGGCTTTTCTGGGCATATTATTAGATTTTTCATTAAATAATTCCTTTCAGATTTTCGTAAGTAGAGTTAATTTTTTTGTAAAGTTTTTCTGGAAAATCAAGTTTTTCAAATTCCAAACCACTATTAAGATTTCTATTTTTGCTTCCCATAAATACACCACCAATAAAATTAGAAGAATAATGCCATTTGTTGGAAACAGTATTTAGTATAGATATGGCTCCTGAAGATAAAGCAGGTCCGATATAAGGTTTATAGCCTAATTCTCTAATTTCTACATTAGCACGTAGAGCTTTTTCTGTTAAATAATTTGACTGTTCTTCGTTATAATTAGATATAGAATTTGCTATAACAAGTCCTTTACCATGAGGACCAAAAGCTCTGCCTTCTTCAAGATAAGACTTAGTTTCTTCGGATTTCTCAGAGTAGTATGAAGCACGGGCATTCATAACTCCCAAACCGTAACCTTTAATTTTTTCACCAGCTATACCTAATCCGTCAAATTCACCATCTTCATTGGTATTGCTGGATAGAAATACCTTCTTGCATAGTAAATCTACTGGGTCAGATACTACAGAGAAAAAACCTTTGAAATTTTTTCGTCTTGCTAATTTTGCATATTCTTCAATTATTTTAGAGTTTTCTTCGAACTGTATCATCCTCACATCATCAACTTTTGAATCAAGAGAAGGAACTTTTTTTGTTGCACAGAAGACAAACATATCGCAATCAAATAGATTTTCATAATCTACTACATTAACTTGAGGGAGTTTTCCGTCTTCAAAAGGAAATACTATTTGTCCTAATTCTTTTTCCCATCTTTTTGTATTATTTTCTGACTTGTCATATATTCCAATTTTTTCTATGTATTTTTTTCCCAAAAGTTTTAGACCTATTAATAAAGTACTCCCTACATCACCTAATGCCAGTATATTTATCTTCCATTTTTTTGGGAAATTGTAATTTAAATTTTCTTTCCAATTATTTTTGTTAGTATTAATATATTTAATTTTTCTATCGTAAATTTTTTTAACAAGAGGATAATTTATTTTTTTATCAAAAGAATTTATTTTTAAAATGTCTAAAGATTCCTTTTCTAAATACATTAAGGAAGGACAGGTTAGACAAAAACTGTCTTTAGAGGTTTCAGGGTCTAATTCCCCTAAAAAGTATATTATATCGTCATTTGAAAAACATTCAGTTGAACTTACTTCTTCAAATTCCTCGAAATCTTTAAAGGAAAAAAGATATTTCTCCTGATATTTATAAAAGTTCATGCTAATCCTCCTTAATAATTTTTTTAAGTCTTTTAAGGTGTTCAATATCATTTTCTAAAAAGGTAGAAGGCTTCATATTGTATTTATAATCAATTTGTTTTCCTTTATCCGGATATCTTGGAGCAATTATCACTTCACCTAATCTGTTTAAAGTAAGGTTTCTCTCGTAGATTTTTTGGTATTCTCTTTCCAGTGTTTCTAAAATTAGCTTGGTGTTTTTCAGACATATCATTGATAAATCATATATTTTACTTTTGTCTGTATCCTTAATGAAATGAGGAGCAACATAAGGTAGTATTAAATTTATAGACTGAATCAAATTCAAATTATGTACATCTTCTCTCATGACATGATCTCCACCTAAGAAAGGATACATTAGGTTTTCATTAAACCAATTTCTAAGATTTGGAATAAAGTAGGCTGAATCAACATCTTTATTTTTTATATCCATTAATTCTTTACCTTGACCTGAAAGAATACCAACTATAATTTTTTCAACCTTAATGTTTTCTCTTTCAAATAAAGGACCAACTGCTTTAATTCTATATCCTTTATGAAGAAGATCGTCTACCAAAATAACAGTTTTATCAAAGGATTTAATTGTTTTCACCTGATTTTGCAAAGTACTGTAATTTGGATATTCCCCAATTTCAAACCCACTCAAGTCGGGATAAAACATCTTTTCAGTATGAAGAGATTTAGTTACTGTGTTTGGAGCAACTTTACCCTGCATGATATTTCCAAAGGGCACACACATATAATCTCCTAAGAATCTAGGCTTTGTTGGTATTGTCGGCACGTTGTTAACGTCGCATATTTTACTTATTAATTTATGATGAAGCATTTCATTGTCGTATGATAACACTAAAGAACCTGGATATAAATTCACTAAAGCCTGCTGTAATCTTCTTCTCGCTTCACTAATAACATCTATCATAACCTGATTAGTTCTAAAGGGTTCCTTAAAAAAGCTTATCATATTAAGCATAAGAGACACAGTCTTACTCATATCTACAGAATACACTTCTTGTTCAGAATTGCCTGCAGGTATTTTTGTAAAACCGTGAAGACTAAGAAGATTGAATATTTTTTCAGAATCAATATTTGTTAAAATGTTGTGATAAACTGCATAAGATAAATTCTCAGACAAACCATGAGATAAAGTTTCAGTTACTATTATCTGTTCAAGATTTGGCGAACTTATTTTTTTGTTAAAATAAAATCCATCTATTACTAAGATTTTTCCAGACGTATACTCTCTTATATAGTTTGTTATCGTTGTATTTTCAAATTCTGAGTATAATTCTGTGATTTCTATATAGTGAAAAGCTGAAAAAGCAACAATCTGGTCCTTATTTGCATGGTCTCTGATTATTAATAATTTTATTTTTTTATCATTTATCTTCTCACCGGTGTTTTCATACAAATCTGTGTGAACAAAAATATGATGTCCTATTTCTTTTAATATATGTTTATTTAAATTATCTACAATTTCTATTTTTAGAGATTTAGTTTCAATTAATGATTTGTACTGAGGCTCTCTTAAATACAGACCATATTCATAAATATACTGTTGAGCTAAAGGATCTATTAGGTTAGAAATATCTCTATTTTCATCTATATATTCTCTAATTTGAGAAGAACTAATATCTTCTAACTGTAAAGGTAATTGTAATTCAACAACCTCTCCTTTAATTCGAGAAGTTGCTTCTTTAGCCCTTTCAATTTCTTCTTTTGGAGTATTTGAATGAGCTCTTTTGAAAACTATATGATTTAAAGAATGAATAGATGACTTAGAAGGTCTTGTTTTGTAGGCACTTGCATTTACAATCACATCACTACCTACAACCACATATAATTCTCTAGTTTTAAACAAATCTTTAAGTTTGTCTAAGTCTTTACTGTTTGCAATATTGATTGGTATATTATCAGGAAAGAGGTAGACATTTAGTCTGTCAGCTACTGAAAGATTAACTATGTTTCTCCTTAGCAGTCTTGGTTGAGTTAACTTTGACCAGGAAAAAGCATCCAGTGTTAAGTATACATCAAATCCTAAGTTGGAAATTTCTCTAACAATTTCTTTATGACTAAGAGAAAATGGATCGAAGGTTCCAGGGAAAAAAGCAACTTTCTTAGACTCCTTAATCTCGATATTCTCTACAAAAAAGTTGTAATCACTTATAAATCTATATATATGATTTAAAGATGCTGAATTGTTGAAGAAAAATAAATCATCTGTAATTTTTTCGGACAATAATGTAAGAAGTTTTTTTCCTATCAATTGAAAAATATCTTTCTTTTCACTTAAGGATAATATATCAGAAGCGAAAATATTTTTTCCGATGTATAAAAAGGCTTCCTGTTTAACAGGGATATTGTAGTTAGCTAGACCACACATAAGTATTTCCAGCATATGGATGAGTCTATTTTTATATACTGCTTCATCTTCATCGAATTTTTCTATATAATCTTCATAATTTTCAACTATTACACTTATAGTGTTGAGAATTAGTGGAATTGTTCTGCCGCTTTTAGTCTTAACATAGTCATTAAAATCATCGATAAATTCATCTAACTCTTTTGGTGATAAAAAGAGCATAAATTCACCAAGGTATTGAGGTATGTATTTAGAAAATTCATAACCTTCGATTTCTAAACCTCTAAGAAGCTCAACTGATACATCATTTCTCTGATCATAGGTTAAAAGAGGGGCTAATTTGAGCAAAGCATAGCCTGCACTGCTCCTCACAAATTCAACGGCACTTACCTTAACTAAGTTACATAAGTGAGTTGCAGTATGAAGTCTAGAAACAGGGGAAATATCAGACATAAATTCTTCTATAAATTTTATATTTGTTGCTTTTACTATCCATGGAACAGCCGATTTTAGGTTCATTAAAAATATTTCGGATAGATTTTCTGCTGTTCCATGAAGTCTTAATTTATAGGTGTTTACAATTTCAGGATCCAATTTCAGGTGAGTAGCTATCCTGTACTTTAAAAAACATGCAGAAATATCTTCGTGAGAATCAACATTACTAATGTAATTTTTTAAAGGATTCAAAGCTTCATTTCTATAATCAACTATATCTGATATCCTTAAAGCCGTATCTAAAGCTATATCTAAATTACTCAAATTAACTGAATTACCGTTGCTGTTTTCTTCCAAAATAGAAACAATAAATATTATAACGTCTTCAAGCTGTTCATTAGAAAGATAGCTGTATGGGATTCTCCATAAAGAATCTAATAAAAAGAATATATTTTCTCTAACTCTTGCATTTTCTTTGATCTTTTTTAAATAAATTTCAAGATAATCTTCTATGTTATCTTTATCACAGTTTCTAAAAAACTCTCCAACCATATTTTTCAAACAGTATCCTATCCAATCTCTATGTTTATCAATAATTTTATGGTCTGGATTAATTACCAATTCAAGATATTTATCCCAAAGTTCGAAACTATCAGTTTCTTGTTCCTCAAGTTCGTGATCTTCAGGAACTTCTTTCCTATATTCGTCATCAAAATCAGCAATAATAGAACCTATCAATTCAGCAGCTAACTTACGTATATCACCTTCTTTATGGACTAAAAGTTCGTACATAAAATTTAAAGTTAGAAGTTTTTGCTTTTGTATTAAATAGGTGTTGTATTCTTTAAATATATTTAAATATGCCCTTATGTTTTTCCAATCTTTTTCTGTACGGGCAGCTTCAAGTATCAAACTTAGAGATTCATCACTACTAAGTTTGTACATAAGATTTATATTGTGACTGAAAGCCATATTTATAAAATTCTCAACTATTTCATGTTCTGTCATTAAGGAAGAATCTTTTTTATCAATATGAAGTAGATTACATTCATTAAGTGTAACATCTACTCCATTGCATTTCATAAAATTTTCAAAATCTTTTAATTTTGCATATACCCTTCTATATCGATTTTCCTTTTCTTTATCAACATTATCAAGTTTATCTAAAATTATTTTGAAAGATTCATCAAGGGAGTATATTTTCATCTTTTTATGACCTGATTTATACCCATTCTTTACTCTAAAATCAGCATATATAAGAACAAGTGACTCTAAAGGAAGATTTTCTAATTCTAAATCCCAGGTAGAATGGTTTACAGCCACATGACCAATTTGCGGTATATCAAATCTTTTAAACCACTGCTCGGTATAGTAGTAGTGAAGATAAGGAACTCTTTTAATTTCTTCTCCTGTACATCCGTACTTTCCAATATCGTGGCCGGCAGATGCACCGGATACCCTACCTAAATATATAGGAACACCCGCTTTATCCAACTGTTTTCCTACATGCATTGCTACATAATGAACTCCAGCTATATGATCTAAAGAATTGTATCCTGTGATTTCTTTATTTAATCTCATTAATTCATATACGTACATTTCGTCAAAAACTTTTAAAAACTTCCTGTAATCTGTTGAATCCCTTAAACCTTCTATTTCTTCGTCAGAAAGGAAGTTGAAATCTAAAAACTTATTAAAATCCCTGTGTTTTTTAACACTAGTTAAAACTGTCCTAAGAACCTTAAGATAAAGAAGAGTTGCTCTTTCAAATTTTGGATCTAAATCTATTTCCACAGCATTTGGAAAAGAAAAACTTAAAACATACTGATATATGTAATTAAGCCAGTCATCATTTTTCTTTTCTGTAATATTATTCATAATATCAATACATAAATTAAGAACACTTTCACATGTTATTTTATCTCTACTCACTAAAGTAGATAATTTGGTTACAAAATGTTTATTCAAAACTAAAGAATGAATTTTTTCTTCAGATAAATTTGCTTTCTCAAGAAATTCTTTTTCGGTTAATCCATTTAAAATCTCTTTATGTAGTTCATTTAAAGTAATACGGCTCATAAATTCCTCCTATAAGACATTATATACAACATTTTAACATTTTAAAATTATTCAGTAAAGCAACAAATATTCTATTTGACAAATGATATATCATATTTTGACTATAGAGATAAAAAATAATATAATAATATCATTGGAAGGAGGATTAAATGGAAAATATACCTCAATATGTCAAGATAAAAAATTATATTAAAGAAAATATTAAACAAGGCAAGATTGAACCTGGTGGTAGAATTCCTTCAGAAAAGGAATTAGGTGATATATTCAACGTTAGCAGAATAACAGCTACTACTGCTGTAAGAGATTTAGTTAACGAAGGCATTGTATATAGAATTCAAGGTAAAGGAACCTTTGTAACGGAAAAAAATGTAGAAGACATTAGAAAACATAGATTTTATGGATTTGAAAATGATAGTTCTTTAACTAAAGGAGAACATAAAACTTTAGAAAAGAAAAAAATAAAAGCTGATGAAGAATTATCTGAAAAATTGGATGTATCATTAAATGAAGAAGTATATGAGATAATAAGAACAAAAATTATAAATGGTAAGGTTAATGCATTAGAATATGTTTATTTACCGGTAAAATTTTATTTATCTCTTAACATTGAAGAAAGCGAAATAAATTTAATTCATGATATGGTAGATGAGTATTGTTTTTTAAATCAGAAAAGAGCTAAAATTTATCTTCAACCTATGATTTCAGGAAAAAGAGAAGAAGAAATGATGGATATTCCATTAAATAGCCCGGTGCTTTTATGGGAAAAGATTACCTACTCGGAAGAAGAAAAAGTTGTAGAATATTCAAAAAACATTATTAATAGCGATTTGTATAAATTTTATATGGATTTAGATTTAAAATAAGGCCTAGAATTTTTAAATCTAGACCTTATTTTTTATACCATTTCGTAACCTATATTAAAAGCTTTTATATTTAAATCAGCAAACTTTTCTGGGACTGATTTATTTATTACTTTTTTCCAATCTATTCCATCTAATCCTGTATATTTTATTAAAGAACCGAGAAGCATTATATTCATAACCTTTGAATTCCCAAGTTCTTTTGCCTTTTCGAAGGCATTATAGGATCTAAAGTTGGTTACTTTTTTTCTGTACTCTTCTATTAGATTTTCAGGATATTCAGACAAATCTAAGGTAACTGTAAAGGGTTGAATTTGATGCTCGTTTATTATTAAAATACCATCTTCTTTTAAATATTCAAGCCATCTTAAAGCTTCAGATCTTTCAAAAGATACAATTATATCAGCAGTCCCCTTTTCAATTACTGGAGAGTAGACTTTATCTCCATATCTAATTTGAGTGGTTACACTACCACCTCTTTGAGACATACCGTGTATTTCAGCCATTTTAACATCGTATCCGGCTTCTAACAAACCGCTAGATAGAATCTTTGAAGATAGTATAGTGCCTTGACCACCAACTCCTACTAATAAAATGTTTTTAGTCATTTTATTCACCTACCTTTTCTATTGCATCGAATGGACAAACCTGAAGACATACTGTACATCCATTGCACTGACTTTCATCTATAAATACCTTGTCATCCTTAATCTGCAGTGCAGGGCAACCTGTACGTAAGCATGATTTACAAAAAGTACATTTCTCTGGATCTACCTTACATCTCTTATTTGCTCTTTCTTTAATTATAGGTTTAAGTAGTGCACATTCTCTTTTAGCTATAATTACAAAAGGTTCTTCACTATCATATCCCATTTTTAATGCATTCTTGGTTGCTAGTAAATCGTAAGGATCGATTGTCACTATATTTTCATCCTTTATGCCGCAAGCTACGCATAGTTTTTCTATATTGATTTTACTTGTAATTTCTCCACTTGCAGTAACGCCTGTGCTAGGGTTTTCCTGGTGTCCCGTCATAGCTGTGATACTATTATCTAAAATAATAGTTGTTACCGGAGTATTATTGTAGGTCATGTTAACTAAACCGGTAATACCGGAGTGGAAAAAGGTGGAGTCACCGATTAATGCAAAAGCTTTATATTTAGTATCTTCAGCCATTTCATTTCCTCTTTGAAATCCTTGAGCCGCAGTTATAGAAGCTCCCATACATACAGATGAATCCATGGCTTCAAGAGGAGCTAAATATCCTAAGGTATAACAACCGATATCTCCTGAAAAGAAAGCTTTGTTTTTATATTTTTTCAACTCTTGAAATAAACCTCTGTGTGGACAGCCGGCACAAAGAACCGGTGGTCTTGAAGGTGCTTGAAGATTAGAGGTATGAGCAATATTAGGCTTTACATTTAACAATTTTTCTCTTATTAATTCAGGACTATATTCTCCACAGAGAGAAAAAATTTCTTTTCCAATACATTCTATACCCCATGATTTAATCTGAGTTTCCATAAAAGGTTCATTTTCTTCTATTATATATAGTTTATCAACTTTATTAGCAAAGTCTTTTATCATTTCATCCGGTAGAGGATTTGAAAAGCCTATTTTCAGGTAAGAAGCATTATTACCCATAACTTCTTTTGCATACTCATAAGAGATTCCGTTGCATATTATTCCTATATTTGTATCTCCCATTTCAATCCTATTTAAAGGACAGTTATTTGAATATTTTCTTAGTTCTTCTAAGTTTCTTTCTATCTGAGGATGTCTTTCTCTAGAATGAGCTGGGACCATGATATATTTTTTTTGATTCTTTTCAAACTGTTTAACTTCAGGGACAGTTCTTTCTCCTAAACTTACAACAGTTTTAGAATGACAAATACGTGTTGTTACTCTAAATAATACTGTAGTATCGTATTTCTCACTAATATCATAGGCATACTTCATATAATCTAAACACTCTTGAGAATTTGAAGGTTCGATTAAGGCAACTTTTGCATGCTTAGCATACAACCTATTATCCTGTTCATTTTGAGATGAGAACATATTAGGTTCGTCAGCAGTGATTAGAACAAAACCTCCATTAGAGCCGTGGTAAGCATAAGACATAAAAGGGTCTGCTGCCACATTAACTCCTACGTGTTTCATAGAAGCAAAAGATCTAACACCTCTAATTGAAGCACCTATAGCTACTTCAGCAGCTACTTTTTCATTTGGAGCCCATTCAGCATACACATCTTTATATTGAGAAAAATTTTCCATTATTTCAGTACTTGGAGTACCAGGATATGAAGATGCAACAAGAACACCTGCTTCATAGGCTCCTCTCGCTATTGCTTCATTTCCGGTCATTAAAGTTTTCATTTTTTACCTCCCTTTATTAAAAAAACATTAGACATGTTGACATATCAATTACAGTTACAGTATATATTATTATAAAAATACAGTCAAGATAATCTATATTACTATTTATTTATAATTTAATTTTGGTATAATATAAATATTAATGAAAAGTGGGAGTTTAAATGAAAAAAAATATATGTATATTAGGTGCAGGAAATGTAGGACTAACCTTAGGAGCTTACTTAGCAAATAAAAAATATAATATAAACATATATAAAAAAGATAAAATCAAAGAGGATAGAGTAAATTTTGAATACTTTTTAGAAGGAGCTGTAAACTTAAAATCTAAAATAAATCTAATGACAAATGATTTAAAAAAAGCTTTAAATAAAGTAGAAATTATTTTTGTTGCTTTACCGGCTTTTTGTAGAAAAAGTTACATAGAAGATGTAGTTCAAATAATAGATAGACCTGTGTATATAATATTTTTTCCAGATAATTATGGAGTGCTCGAACTTGAAAATATTTTAAAAAATTCCAACAAAAAACATTTATTTATGTCTGCAGGAACTAATTCTTTTATATATCCATGTAGAAAAAAATCTTACAGCCACTCAGTTGTTAAGGGAATAAAAAAAGAAATTTTTATTTCTTCAATAAATAAAGTTTGGCTTAAGAGTATTTCAGAGATATTAAACGAAATGTGGAATATTTTTTCTATGAAAGACAATTATTTGGAAATTCAACTATCAAACATGAATCCTATCATACATCCTGTAGTATTAATTTTGAATTTAGGAAGAATAGAGAACGAAAAAGGAAATTTTGATTTTTACAATCAAGGCATAACACCTACCATTGCTGATTTAATAAGACAGATAGATGAAGAAAGAATAGAAGTAGGAAGAGCCTGCGGTATAAACCTTAAACCTTTATCAAAAGTTATGGAAGATGTTTATAGTTCAAATGGAAATAATTTATACAAAGCATTAACTGAGAGTAAGGTTCACAGAGACGGGTTAGCTCCTAAAAGTTTGAACACAAGATACATAAAAGAAGATATCCCATATGGACTGGTGCCGATATCAAGCATAGGGAAAATAAAAGGGGTCGAAACCCCTATAATTGATTCAATTATAAACCTGGCTAATATTGTAATGAAAAAAGATTATTTTAAAACCTTAGATTTAAAAAATTATTTAAATAAAATATAACTATTTTCTTTTTATGTATCCACCTCTTACAACACTTACTTCATTAACAGTTACGAGGGCGTCTTCAATTTGAGAGTGGATTAAATCTACAGCTTCTCTTATTCTTTTTCTCTTTAAGTGGAGGATAAGTATTTCCTTATACTTTTCTTTTCCTTCACCCTTCATTACAGTTACGCCAAAATTATTATCTCGTAGTAATTTAGCAAGCTCATTTCCTTCATCAAGGTCTGCTATTACCTGAATAGAAGATAATCCCATTGCAAGCTTATTTTCTATATAAAGCCCAATATAGTTCCCAATAGCAAAGGCTGCACAGTATATAATTACCTTTATAGGATCGCTTGTAATATCTGTAAGAACTGTACTTACGATTAAAATCCATATAATACACTCAACAAAGGCTATAAGAGCCGACTTAACTTTTTCTCCCTTACTGACCAACACAATTCTAATAGTACTAATCGAAACTTCGAAAATTTTAGCTACAAAGATTATTGTATACAAAACAATTTTGGGTTGACTTAATATAAAATCCATAGTAACCTCCTAATTAAAAATAAATACAAATATAATTACAATTATACAATACTATATAAATGATAAATAATAAACAAAAATTTACGAAATAAACATAATTCACTATTAATTGTTACAATTAAGTAAAAAAAGAATTGACAATGAGAAGTAAAATAAATATAATGATAACAATATATTTTTGAGGTAGTTATATGAAAAACTTAACTAAAAAACAATTTAATAAATCTCTTTTTAGTTTTTTCTGGGGCTTTTTTAGCGCTGGATGTTTTTCATGTAATAAAACTTAATAAATATTTCCAAAAGGATAAACAGAAAACTTAATTTGATGAAATTAAACTGAGAGTTTATCCTCTCAGTTTTTTTATTTATAGTAATTGATAATAATGAAGGTTAAGGGAGGAAAAATGAAAAAAATAGGATATCAAGGAGAAGAAGGGTCATACAGTGATATTGCGGTTATTAAATATTTTGGAGAAGATGTAGCAAAGAAATCTTACAGTAATTTTATAGAAATGATGGAAGACATGAATAGTATGAAATTGGATTACTGTGTTCTTCCTATTGAAAATACAACTACCGGACCGATAACAAGAGCAGTTGATTTATTGAAAGATTATGATATGCAGATTATTGGAGAAGAATATGTAGATGTCAACCACTGCCTTATTGGATTCAAAAATGCTGAATTTAAAGATATAGAAGTTGTATATTCTCATCCAGAAGCTTTAAAACAATGTGATCAATTTTTTGAAAAATATGAGGATATTAAGAAGGTAGCTTATATAGATACAGCTAAAAGTGTTGAATATATTAAAACGAGCGGAGATAAAACTAAAGGGGCATTAGCCAGCTATAGAGCTGCAGAAATACACGATATGAAAATAATAAAAAAGAATATGCAGGATAATAAAAATAATATTACTAGATTTGCAGTAATATCAAAAAATGTTGATTATCATAAAAGGGCTAATAGAGTATCCATGTATTTAGTAACAAATCACAGTGCAGGAAGTTTATATGAAGTAGTTAAAATATTTAATGATAAAGGAATCAACATGTTAAAACTTGAGTCACGACCTATTGTTGGCGAATCTTTTAGTTATGGCTTCTATATAGATGTTGAAGGAAATTTGGAAGATAAAAATATTACTAAAGCTTTGTATGAGCTTGGATTTTGTTGTAAAAATCATAAAATTTTAGGCAACTATATAAGTAAAAAAGGATAGTCCTAGGACTATCCTCAAATTTTATTCTTCTGTATTTTTTTCATTCTTTTCTGCATTGATTTCTGGGAAAACCTCATAATCTTCATCTTTTTTCATTATTTCAGTTAATGATGATGCTAATCCAGCTATACCTTGAATTTCTGAAGGTATGATTATTTTAGTTGCTTTACCATCAGCGGCTTTAATAAAAGCTTCCATACTTTGAATTGTAAGCACTTCTTTATTTGGTTTTGCCAATCTAATCATTTCTATACCTTTAGCCTTTGCTTCTTGAACCTTGATTATAGCTTCAGATTCACCTTCAGCTCTTCTTATAGCTGATTCTTTATATGCTTCAGCTTCAAGGATTACAGATTCTTTTTGTCCTTCTGCTACTAAAATAGCTGATCTTTTCTTACCTTCAGCTCTTAGTATTGATTCTCTTCTTTCTCTTTCGGCTTTCATCTGTTTTTCCATTGCATCCTGTATTTCTTCCGGCGGAGTAATATTTTTAACTTCCACTCTATTAACTTTAATACCCCAAGGATCAGTAGCTTCATCAAGTATACTTCTCATTTTAGTATTTATTAGTTCTCTTGATGTAAGAGTTTCGTCAAGTTCTAACTCACCTATAATATTCCTTAGAGTTGTAGCTGTAAGATTTTCAATAGCTGAGATAGGTCTATCAACACCATATGTAAAAGATTTAGGCTCAGTTATTTGGAAAAATACTACTGTATCAATTTGCATGGTAACATTATCTTTTGTAATTACCGGTTGTGGTGGGAAATCTACCACCTGTTCTTTTAGTGATACCTTGCTTTTTATTACATCGATAAAAGGTATTTTAACATGTAAACCTACGGTCCAAGTAGCCTGATATCCACCAAGTCTTTCTATAACAAAAGCATTTGCCTGGGGAACGATTTTAATATTTAAAATTACTAAAATTATTACTAATACTAAAAAGATTAAAAATTCCATTTAATTATCCTCCTGAGATTTTTTTACAATTAATTTGACACCTTCAATTCTTAAAACTTCAACGATGGTATCTTTTTTTATTTTATTGTTATTATTCGAACGAGCAGTCCAAATTTGTCCTTTAACCTTTATTTTTCCTTGAGCATTGATGTTATTAATTTCTTCGGTTACTATAGCTTCTTTTCCTATTAATTCTTCTGCATTTGTTTTTACTTTTCCAATTTTTAAATACTTTTTAACTAGGGGTCTTGTAAAAATAAGCATAAGACCAGAAACTAATACAAAAACACCTATCTGAATTGACCACGAAAAATTAAACATCTGAGCAATCCATGCAGCTAAAGCCCCTAAGGCAAACCATATAGTAGTAAGGCTAAGAGTGGCTCCTTCTACTACGGCTAGTAAAACAGCTATAATCAACCATAAATAATTTTCTATCAACTATATCACCTCATTTAATCCACTTAGTTTTTGTTTGGCATAAAATATTTCCTTCTTTATCTTTAATATCGTGATTACATATAATTATATCATTTTTTCTGATATCTGTTTCTACAGTTACAGTATCACCGTATTTTCCCTCTTTTCTATACAAAATTGAAACTTTTTTTAAATTGTAGTTTATAACAATATCCTTAGGTACTGAATTTATTGCCCAAGACATATAATTTGTATTGTTAACATGCATATTATGATCTATATCAGTATATCGAATTGAAAATTCCTTAATTAAAT
Organism: uncultured Clostridia bacterium; assembly: GCA_964574015.1. GTDB lineage: Bacteria > Bacillota > Clostridia > Tissierellales > Dethiosulfatibacteraceae > UBA8670. Next base: position 32,452 of record CAZNLP010000004.1, read on the forward strand.
CAGGGTTTTTAACAGTTTTTAATCCTTCGAATTCAGCTTTTTCTTCAGATATATTTTCTGAGCAACCGTAGGCATTCATAAGCTCTTTAGGCATTTTTTTAAGGCTTTTTGTTTTTTTGTTTACCAAACTCCAAGCTGAGTAGGCTCTTGTAATCAGATTATTATCTTCGTCGTAAACTTCAAATTTTCTGTAAACATAAAATTTTCTTGTATACATCGCATAGGTTTCGATCCTTATTTTTTCCGGATATTTTGGCATTCTAATTATATCGATATCATATTTTATAAGTACCCATAATAAATCTTCATTAGACATATATTTTCTTCCAACTTTAAGTTCGTCGGATTGTACCGTTGCAATTTCTTGAAATAAACCTATTAAATTTTTGGGGGTTATTCTGCTTTTATAGTCTGTATAAAATGTTAAAATATCATAAGTTTTACTTGTTTTGAGTCCTGACATTATTACCTCCTTAAGTGCAGTTTAATTATATCAAATATAGTAGAGTTTGTGTGTGATTTCACATAATTAAATAAATTATTAATAATATAATTAATTATGTAATAAATCAGAAAAGTTTAAAGTATAAATTCATATTTAACTATATATAGAATTAATGTATAATGTATTTTAAGGATGTGGGTAGATGGAAACAATAGCAGGAACAGTTGAAGAGATAATTTATAATAATGAAAGCAACGGATATACAGTAGGAATAATAGAAACTGATGATGATGTGGTTACTTTTACTGGATTATTTTCTTCTATTAGTCTAGGAGAACAGATAGAAGTAGAAGGAGATTGGAAAGATCACCCCAGATATGGAAAACAGTTTGAAGTTAAAAATTATAAGATTATAATGCCGGACTCAATAGAAGGAATAAAAAAATATCTTGCTTCAGGCTTAATTAAAGGTGTTGGTAATGCAACAGCTTCTAAAATCGTTGAAGAATTTGGTGAAGATACCTTTAATATACTTCAATACCATCCAGAAGAAATAATGAAAGTAGAAGGTATAGGAGAGAAAAAAGCAGAAAAGATAGTAGATAGTTTTAGAGAACAGCTCGAGATAAAGGAAATTATGCTTTATCTTCAAAAGTATAATATTTCTCCTTCCTACGGTATTAAAATATATAAAGAATACGGTTCGGAAACGATAGAAAAGGTAAAAGAAAATCCCTATAGATTGACATCTGATATATACGGTATAGGTTTCAAATTGGCTGATAAAATTGCAGAAAAAATGGGAATAGATAAAAAATCAGAATATAGAATTTCAGCAGGAGTAAGATATAATCTAGTTGAATCAGCTTCTGATGGCCACACATATCTACCTAAGGATATTGTAGTTAAAAGAGCAAGTAAAACCTTAGATATAGAAGTAAAATATGTAGAAGCAGTTATTTCCAATATGGCTCTAAGAGGTGAGATACACATGGAAACATATGAGGAAGAAGACTGTGTATATTATATTCCTTATTACTATGCTGAGGCTGGTACTGCCAACAAACTTGTATCGTTAATAACTGAAGAAAAAAAATCTGAAGATGATATCGAAGAAATAATAAAGGGAATAGAAGAAAGATCAAAAAAATCTTTAACAGCAAATCAAAAAAATGCAATTGAAAAATCTTTTAAAGAAAATGTATTGGTTATAACCGGAGGACCCGGTACCGGAAAAACTACTATTATTAAAGGTATTATTGAGGGCTTCGAACTTATGGGCAAAAAGACAGCTCTATGTGCACCAACAGGAAGGGCTGCTAAGAGAATTACTGAAACTACAGGTAGAGAAGCTAAAACAATTCACCGCTTGCTTGAATTCACATACAGCGAGGATAGTAAAAATCTTTATTTTAATAAAAATGAAGAATCACCCTTAGAATACGATGTAATTATAGTAGATGAAATGTCTATGGTTGATATAATCCTTATGAATAGTTTGCTTAAAGCTGTAGAACCTAAGACTCATTTAATAATGGTTGGAGATGTTGATCAACTTCCATCAGTAGGTCCAGGCTCTGTTCTTAGGGATATTATCAATAGTAATATAATTCCAACTATAAAACTAAACAAAATCTTTAGACAGTCTAAAGATAGTATGATAACAATAAATGCCCATAGAATTAATGAAGGAGAAATGCCTGAATTTAATAGAAAAGATGGAGATTTCTTTTTTATAGATTGTATAAATAATGAAGAAATTAATAAAACTATAGTTAGTTTAATGCAGCAGAGATTACCAGATCACTACAATTTAAATTCTCTTGAGGATATACAAATACTCACACCAATGAAAAAAAGTATAAATGGAACAAATGAGTTGAACAGAATACTTCAAGATAAGCTTAATAAAATCGATAAAGGTAAAGAAGAAATAAAAAGCAATAAAATCCTATACAGAACCGGAGATAAAATAATGCAGATAAAAAACAACTATCAAATGGCCTGGAAAAGAACTGATAATGATGGGTATGTTGAAAATGGTGAAGGTGTATTCAATGGAGATATAGGATATATTAGATTTGTGAACAAAATAGATCAAGAAATAATAGTAGAATTTGACGATAATAAAGAAGTGAAATACAGCTACAATCAACTGGATGAATTAATTCATGCTTATGCCGTAACTATACACAAAAGCCAAGGTAGTGAATTTCCGGCAATAATAATACCAGTTACTTGGGCACCACCGATGCTTCTAACAAGAAATTTATTTTATACAGCAGTTACAAGAGCTCAGAACCTTGTTGTATTAGTAGGTTATAAAAAATATGTAAAAGAAATGATAGATAATAACAAAATAGATAGAAGGTATTCTAATCTAAAAGGTAGACTTGATAAGGTTAAAGACTTTTTGATTTAAGGAGTTAATTTGAAAAAAATAATAAAAAACACTTTGGATGAAATCTTTAATATTTTATATCCAGAAAAAAACACATGTATGATTTGCGGATATTGGGATGAAGCGATAGGAAGCAAATATATATGTAGAGAATGTTTATTAAAATTTAAAGAATTAAAGGGACACAGATGTAAAATATGTTCTAAACCTTTAGTAACTTCAAGGGATATATGTTTAGAATGTATAGAAGATCTCAAAGTGTTTAATAGAGTATTCTCTCCTTATGAATACAAAGGTGAATTAAAGAAAGTTATTAAGGACTATAAGTATAATAATAAACCATACTATTATAAAATGTTAGGGGAACTCCTTTATCAATATATGGAAGAAGTAGATTTAGATATTGATATTATAACCTTCGTACCTATGCATAAAAATAAAAAAAGAAGAAGAGGATACAATCAATCGGAACTCTTGGGAAAATATATAGGATATAAGCTTAATATTCCTTGTGAAAAATTGATTGAAAGAGTAGTAGATACAGTACCTCAAAACAAATTAAAAAAAGAAGAAAGAAAGAAAAATCTCAAAAATACATTCCAACCTTTAAAAAATTTAAGAAACAAAAATATTTTGATTGTGGATGACGTATACACAACAGGAACTACAATAAACGAATGTTCCAAATCTCTTATAAAGGCAGATTCAGAAAATGTTTACGGATTAACAATAGCAAGATAATATAAAAAAAAACAGTCTGTGGATAACTTTTTCAGACTTACCCACAGAAATCCCAAAAATACAAGGCTTATCAACAGACTTGTTAACATAATCTATAAATATAAAAAAATCATTAATAATTAAAAAATATGATTAAGAAACAATAATTATGGGTAAACTATAAATAAATAAAATCATGAAAGGGGAAGACAAAATGAAAATTGATATCTATGGCAAAAATGTAAATGTAACTGATAGTTTGAGGGACATGGTTGAAAGAAAAGTAGCAAAGCTGGACAAATTTTTCTACAAAGATGTAGATGTAAAAGTAGTACTAAGTGTAGAAAAACTTAGACAGATAACGGAGATTACAATACCCTTTGGAGGAACAATACTTAGAGCCGAAGAGGTAACTGATGATATGTATCACTCTATTGATAAAGCAGTAGATGTTGTTGAAAGACAGATAAGAAGGTATAAATCTAAACTTCAAGACAAAAAACATTCAAAAGAAACAATAAGGTTTGAAAACATTGAACCCCTTGATGAAGAAGAAGACGAAATAAAAATTGTAAAAACTAAGAAATTTGCAATGAAACCTATGAGTGTTGAAGAAGCAGTATTACAAATGGATTTATTAAGACATAACTTTTATGTATTTTTAAATGCTGATACTGAGGAAGTTAACGTGGTGTATAAAAGAAAAGACGACCAGGTAGGACTAATAGAACCTGAATTTTAAATATAACTAATAATCCATAAGGCTATTCGAGAATTTTCGAATAGCCTTTTTAATGTTTAATTGTATTTTGTAAAGTGCAAATATTAATTCTATATTCTTGTAAAAGAAGTTTCTATAAAGTATAATGAAAGTTAAAGATAAATAGGAGGAAAAATTGTTTTTAGAAGGTATATTAATAGGAATACTAATTGGTTTTATTAGAAGAGGAAGTTTAAAAAACATAGGAAATATTGAAATAAAAGGAAAAGGATTAATCATCGCTGCTTTTATTATTCAATTATCTTTTCTTTTGCTTAATACGGGATTATTGGATCTTGATTTTGATTATTATGAACTTATATTGACTGGTTCGTACATTTTAATATTAATTTCACTTTTTTTAAATTTTAATATTAAATTTGTACCCATAGTTATAATAGGAGGCATACTTAACTTTTTGAGTTATATATTAAATGATTGGAATGTTGGATTAACAGAAGCTGCATCAAAAACAGTTTTTAGTCAAGAAATCTTTCAACTTTTAAACAACGGTAATATTACTTTATTTAAACTAATTCCGGAAGAAAGCTTTTATAAAGGTGGTTTTATTCCATGGAATAGAATGTTGATATTTCCATCGGCAGTATCAATAGGAGATATTATTATATTTGTAGGATTAATATTAATTGTACAAAATATTATGGTAGATAAAAGAATGATGAGCAGAAAAAACATTAAGTTTTCAAAAGATTTATTTAGATAAATTAAATTTGAAGGGAAGTGTGCCTCTGGGCACTTTTTAAATTTTCATCATGGAGGTAAAAATGTCAGACAAAAACTTTCTTAAAGGAGCCGCTGTTTTAGGAGCGGCGGGATTAATAGTTAAAATTATAGGAGCAGCATATAGAATACCATTAACAAATCTAATCGGTACTGAAGGAATTGGATATTATCAACCGGCTTATCAGGTATATAATTTACTACTTGTAATATCTTTAGCTGGATTTCCAACAGCTATAGCAAGATTAGTATCTGAGAAAATTGCTCTTGATAATTATAAAGGAGCACAACAGGTATTTAAGATATCTATGGCTACTTTATTAACCTTAGCTGCTGTATCTTCTGTATTTGTTTATTTTTTTGCAGATGAAATTGCTAATTCTATCGGTTATCCAGGAACCTACTACTCTTTGTTGGCATTAACACCGGCATTATTTTTTGTGCCAATTATGTCTGTATATAGAGGTTATTTTCAAGGTATGCAAAATATGGTCCCAACTGCTTTATCTCAAATTATTGAACAACTTTTTAGATTTGGTGTTGGCCTTTTTCTAGCTTATATATTGGTTAAAGAATCTCTACCAAAAGCAGCAGGCGGAGCCTCTTTTGGTGCTTCTGCAGGTGGAATTGCAGGTTTTTTATTAATTTTTATAATTTATTTGTACAATAAAAAAAGAATAGATGAAAAATACACCTCTTCTAAAAAAAATATAGAAGAGAGTTGGAAAAAAGTACTCAAAAGACTATTTCAAATAGCAATACCTATTACAATAGGAGCATCAATAGTTCCACTAATGGGATTGATAGATGCAAAACTTGTCTCTATGAGATTGTTTGCAATAGGCTACAGTGAAATAGAAGTATCAGACTTATACGGACAACTAAGTGGTACAGCACAGACCTTTATTAATTTTCCTCAGGTTTTTTCAATAGCAATAGCAATGAGTTTAGTACCAACAATTACTGAATCTTTTACAAAAAAAGAAGATAAAATGCTAAATATGACTGCAAATTTAGGGATTAGAACAGCTTTGCTTATAGGATTGCCCTCGGCTATAGGATTGTTTGTGTTATCGGAACCAATAATAGCTTTATTTTATCCAAGACTTGGAAGTGTAAAACATGCTAGCGTAGGTTCTTTATTAGCTATTTTAGCAATAAGTGTGATTTTCTTAACAGTGGTTCAATCTCTTACGGCTATATTGCAAGCTGTAGATAAACAAAAAATTCCTGTAAAAAACCTTGCTATTGGTGCAGTAGTTAAGATTGTATTAACTTACCTGCTGGTAGGTATTAGGGAGTTAAATGTTCAGGGAGCAGCCTATAGTACTATAGCAGCCTATCTAACTGCAGCAGCTTTAAACTATATAGATTTAAAGAGAAAAACAAAAATAGATATAAAATTAAGAAATATAGTACCGAGACCTTTAGCAGCATCTTTAATAATGGGTGTTATAGTATTTGGTGGGTACAACCTATTAGATGGATTATTAGGAATGAAAATATCTGCTTTAATATCAGTTATTTTAGGAGTGATTGTTTATATTATAGCTTTACCAATAACTAAGGCAATAACTAAAAAAGATTTAGAGTTACTACCTAAAGGTAATAAGCTTGAGAAGTTATTAATTAAGATGAAACTAATGAAATAGGAGATGTAAATGGGAAAACTAAATATTATAGGAATCGGAACAAAAAAAATAAATGATATATCTTATGAAGGATTTATGTCTATAGAAAAAAATAATTTAAAATATTTAAGAACAAACCATCATCCTTTTTCAGAATACTTGGAGGAAAAAGGAGTAGAATTTGAAACTTTTGATAGTTATTTTATAGAAAATACCAGTTTAGATGATGTATATGAAAATATTATAAATACAATAAATAATAAAATCATTGAATATGAAGAGGTCAACTATTATGTACCCGGCAGTCCTTATTATGGTGATGTAGTAACAGAATATTACTTAAATAATACAATAGAAGATATAAAAGTAAAGATAATTGATAGCGTAAGTTTTTTCCAAAAAGCCCTTAGTATGGTTAATGGTAATAACGAGAATTTGAAGGTATTATCATCTGAAAGATATGATTTCTACGATATAGATATAAACTCAGACCTTCTTTTTACACAAATATATAATAAAGATTTAGCAGAAAAAATAAAAATAGATCTTGGAGAAATTTACGGAGATGATTATAAAGTTAACATAATAGATGTAATTTTAGATAAAACACTAGAAATGTCTGTTTTTGAACTAGATAAATTAAAAAAATATTCATTTTCCACATATATTTTTGTTCAAAGTATTGAAAAATCAACAAAAGAGTTGTATAATGTAAATAATTTACTTAAGCTTATGGAAATCTTAAGAGGTCCTGATGGTTGCCCATGGGATCGAAAACAAACTCATGATTCTATTAGACAGTGTTTGATAGAAGAAGCATATGAAGTAGTAGATGCTATAGATAATAAAGATTATGATAATTTTATTGAAGAACTAGGCGATTTGCTTCTTCAAGTAGTATTTCACGGTCAAATAGCTAAGGAAGAAGGATATTTCAACATCTATGATATTTATAATGCTATATGTAAAAAGTTAATAAACAGGCATCCTCACGTTTTTGGAGAAACAAAAGCAGGTAATGAAGGAGAAGCTTTAAAAAGCTGGGAAAATATAAAAAGTAAAGAAAAATTAATAGAATCACATTCAGAAAGATTAAGAGATGTTCCAAAGGCTCTATCTCCACTTAGTAAAAGCTATAAAATTCAAAAATTAGCAGCAGATGTAGGCTTCGATTGGCCAGATGTAAGTGGAGCGGTATCAAAGATACATGAAGAATTAGATGAACTTTTAGCAGAATACGAAAAATTAGATAAAAACAAAATTGAAAATGAATTAGGAGATTTACTGTTTGCAATTGTTAATTTTGCAAGATTTTTAAAGATAAATCCCGATATTGCTTTAAACAAAACGGTAAATAAATTTATTGAAAGATTTAATTATATAGAGATTAATTCTTCAAAACCTTTAGAATCAATGTCTCTAAAGGAAATGGATGAACTTTGGGAAGAATCAAAAAGGCAATAAATTCCGAAAGGGAATTTGCAATTATAAAAATATATTACAAGGAGGGTTTTTTATGAATAAAGCAGAA
>CAZNLP010000005.1:0-39322 GCA_964574015.1 uncultured Clostridia bacterium
TATAGCCAAACTTAAAGTTTGGCTATATCATTTCTAAATTGCATTTTTTCAAACTCAACATGCTTAATATTATTATAAACTTTTTCCCTTCCTTTTTCAAGGCTTTCTCCTAATGCTGTCACTGCTAAAACTCTTCCTCCATTTGTATAATAATTCTCGTTTTTTAAAATTGTTCCGCTGTGAAAAATTATGACATCGCTATCTACATTTTCCATTCCAATTATTTTCTTATTTTTCTCATAGAATTCTGGATAGCCACCAGAAGCTAAAACTACAGCAACACATTTATTATCAGACCATTTAAGTTCTTTCTTATCTATACTTCCATCTATTGTGTCTTCCAATACATCTATTAAGTCATTTTTTAATCTAGGCAGAACTACTTGAGTTTCAGGATCTCCAAATCTAACATTAAATTCTAAAACCTTTGCATTATTTTTGTTTACCATCAATCCTATAAATAATATGCCTGTATATAAAATCCCCTCATTTTGAAGTCCTTCTTCAATTTTATCTAAAATTTCCATCTTAATATGAGTTTTTAGTTCCTTATTAAATAGAGGATTTGGAGAAAAACAACCCATTCCACCTGTATTTAAGCCTTCATCATTGTCGTAAGCTTTTTTATAATCTCTTGCACTTTCTAAGGGAATTATTTTGTTTTTGCTAACTAAACATAGTAAGGAGGCTTCGACTCCTTCTAAAAATTCCTCGATTAATATTTTTTTCCCTGCACTACCGAATTTACTATTTTCCATCAATTCTTCAATTGCTTTTATTCCATCTTCATGAGTTTTGCAAATCAATACTCCTTTACCGGCGGCTAGACCATCTGCTTTAACAACATATGGTAGTTTAAAATTTTCAAGCTCTTTTTTTGCCTTTTGAGAATTACTAAAAGACATATGTGTAGATGTTGGTATATTGTATTTTACCATAAATTCTTTGGAGTAAATTTTACTTCCTTCAAGTTTTGATCCCTTTGAATTTGGACCAAAAACTTTTATTCCTTTTTCTTCTAAGTTATCAGCTAAACCATTTACCAGAGGTGCCTCAGGTCCAATTACAACCAAATCAACTTTCTTATCAACAGCAAAGTTTATTATTTTTTCTTTTTCTTCTGGTTGAATTTCTACACATTCTGCTATTTTTTCTATTCCACCGTTACCAGGTAAGCAGTAAAGTTTTTTTAATCTTTTACTTTTTGATATTTTCCAGCATAAGGCATGTTCTCGTCCTCCTGAACCTACTACCATTACATTCATATAATCATCCTTCCTTTAATGTTTAAAATGTCTTGTTCTCGTGAAGACCATAGCAATTCCTGCTTCATTACAAGCTTTAATAACTTCTTCATCTCTTATCGATCCTCCTGGTTGTATAACTGCTTTTACTCCAGCTTTGGCAGCTTCTTCTATACTGTCCTTAAATGGGAAAAATGCATCAGATGCCATAACAGAGCCTAATAAACTTTCTTTTCCTAGATGTTCTAATGCATGGTCTATTGCCTGTCTACATGCCCAGATTCTACTAACCTGTCCAGGACCTATTCCTATACTCTGTTTATCTTTAGCAACTACGATTGCATTTGACTTAGTGTGTTTAACTACTTTCCACGCAAAAATCAAATCTTTCATTTCTTCATCCTTAGGCTTTTTCTCAGTTACAATTTCAAGATTACTGTTATTAAACAAGCTTTCATCTCTGTCCTGTATTAAAAGTCCTCCTCCAACTTTTTTTAAATCATAGCTGTTAGCCGACTTTTTATTTATATCTTTTATTTCAATAAGTCTTATGTTTTTTTTAGTTTTCAGAATTTTTAAAGCATCTTTTGAAAAGGAAGGAGCTACTACTATCTCAACAAATAATTTATTTATTTTTTCAGCTACTTTTTTATTTACTTCTACATTTAAAGCTACAATTCCTCCAAATATTGACACTGGGTCTGCTTCATAGGCTTTATTAAAAGCTTCTAGGATATCTTTTCCGCTTCCAACCCCACATGGATTAGCATGTTTACTTCCTACAACAGTTGGTTCTTCAAATTCTTTTAATAATTCAATAGCTCCGTTAGTATCGTTTATGTTGTTAAATGATAGTTCTTTTCCATGAAGTTGCTTACCGTCTGTTAAATAACCACTTTCTTTTGAAATTTCTTTATAAAAAGCTGCTTTTTGGTGAGGATTTTCTCCGTATCTTAAATTTTGTACTTTTTCATAAGTTATTGACATATATTTAGGGAATTCTTCATTTTCCCTAATTTTTTTCAAATACTTAAATATTAGGCTGTCATAGTGAGCTGTATATTGAAAAACCTTTTCTGCTAGATATAATTTTGTATCTAAGCTTACTTTTTTATTTTCTTTTAACTCTTTGATTACAATCTCATAATCATTTGGATCAACTACTACAGCCACATCTTGATAGTTTTTTGCAGCAGACCTAAGCATTGTTGGTCCACCTATATCTATGTTTTCGATTGCTTCTTTTAATTCTGTACCTTCCTTCATTATTGTTTCTTTAAAAGGATAAAGGTTAACAATTACTAAATCAATTGGTTCAATATTAAGAGATGATATTTCTTCCATATGCTTTTTGTTATTTCTAACAGCTAGTAGACCTCCGTGTATTTTGGGATGAAGAGTTTTAACCCTACCTTCTAAACACTCTGGAAAATTTGTGACTTCTGATACGTCTTTAACTTTTAATCCCCTCGCTCTTAATTTTTTTGCTGTGCCTCCTGTTGATATTATTTCTATATTTAATTCTGACAATTTTTCTCCTAAATCTTCTACTCCAGTTTTATCTGAAACACTTATTAATGCTCTCATAGGACCTCCTGTTATTTTATTTTTACCTTTCTACCGTCAACTTTTATTTTATCATCACAAAAGAGCATAACCGTTTCGACAAGTATTTCATGCTCTATTTTTAATACTTTTTTTTGTAAAATTTCAGCTGTATCCTCATAATTTACCTTTACTGTTTTCTGCATGATTATTGGCCCTGAATCCGTTTTCTCATCTACAAAATGAGTTGTAGCTCCAGAGATTTTTACACCATAATCAACAGCTTCCTTATGAACTTTAATACCGTAATAATTTTTACCGCAGAATGATGGTATTAAAGAAGGGTGTATGTTTATTATTTTGTTTTTATACTTGTCCACTATATTTTCTGATAAAATCTTTAGGTATCCAGCCAATACAATTAAATCAATATTTTCTTTTTTGAGAATTTCTAATAATATTTCATCTTCTTTATTTTCTTCAGAATTATTTCCTAAATAAAACCCTTTTATTCCTTCATTTGATGCTCTTTTTAATCCATAAGCTTCTTTATTGTTTGAAATAATAATTTTTATTTTACCATTAATTCTACCACTTTTTACTGCATCAATTAAAGCTTGCAGATTTGTTCCTGATCCAGAAATTAAGACGGCTATATTTTTTTCCGGCATAATTCTACTTCTCCTTCACCTTTAACTATTTTTCCAATTATTGAAGCGTTATAGTTGTTATTCTTAATAATTTTTAAAATTTTTTCAGCATCTTCTCCATCAACTATCACAATCATTCCTATCCCCATATTAAAGGTTGAATACATTTCTTTTTCGTCTATATTTCCTTCATTTTGTATTAACTCAAATATTGGTAGTCCATCTATCTTGTCGAGGTTTATTTCAGCATTTAAGTTTTTAGGTAGTATTCTCGGGATGTTTTCGTAAAAACCTCCTCCGGTTATATGAGATATACCCTTTATTTTATAATTTTTTAAAATATCAAGTATAACTTTTACATATATTTCAGTAGGTTTAAGTAATTCTTCTCCCAAAGTACATCCTAATTTATCAACATATTTATTAATATCCCATTTTTTTAATTCAAAAAAAAGCTTTCTTACTAATGAATATCCATTGCTGTGTATTCCACTAGAAGGTAATCCAATAATTAGATCTCCTTCCTTTATATTTTCTCCACTAATAATGTCTTTTTTATCAACTATTCCTACACAAAACCCAGCTATGTCATATTCACCTTCACTGTATAAGCCAGGCATTTCTGCTGTTTCTCCTCCTATTAGTGCTGCTCCTGATTTCAAACATCCATCGGAAACACCTTTAACTATTGCCTCTACTTTTGCAGGTGAAATCTTTCCAGTCGCAATATAGTCTAAGAAAAATAGTGGCTTAGCACCTTGACATACAACATCATTAACACACATAGCTACTGCATCTTGCCCTATCGTATCATGAGTGTCAGATTTGAAGGCTATCATGAGTTTAGTACCTACTCCATCAGTACCTGAAACTAGTACTGGTTCTTCCATTTCATTTTTGTTGAGAGAAAACATGCCTCCAAATCCACCAATATCAGAAATCACCGAGTCATTAAAGGTTTTTTTGATGTGTTTTTTTATTAGATTAACCGACTCATATCCTGCTTTTATATCTACTCCAGACTCTTTATATGTTAGTTTAGGGTTTTTATCTTTACTCAAAGTTAGGCACCTCCATAGGATAGTCTCCATTTAAACATGCCAAACAAAATCCTTCTTTTTGACCCACTGCATTTAGTAAGCCTTTTTCTGATAGATATTCTACACTGTCTGCTCCTATATATTGTGTTATCTCTTCGTTATTTTTATATGATCCAATTAAATATCTTCTAAATGGTGTATCTATTCCAAAATAGCAGGAGTATTTAACCGGAGGAGATGCTACTCTAATATGTACTTCTTTAGCTCCAGCTTCTCTAACCATTTTTACTATCCTTTTGCTTGTAGTACCTCTAACAATTGAATCATCAACTATTACTACTCTTTTATCTTTAACGATATTCTCCAATACACTAAGCTTTATTTTTACACCTTCATCTCTTAAATCCTGTTTTGGTTGAATAAATGTTCTCTTAGCATATCTGTTTTTTATTAACCCTAATCCGTACTCTATTCCTAACTTTTGAGCATAGCCAATTGCCGCTGGTGTTCCTGAGTCAGGCACAGAAAAAACTAAATCAGCTTCAACAGGGCTTTCTTTAGCTAGTTCTTCACCAGCTCTATATCTAGCTTCATATACATTTATACCATCTATTGTACTATCCGGTCTGGCAAAATATATATATTCAAATATACATGACTTTCTATTTGCAAATTTATCACTTTTTATACTTTTTAATCCATCATCGTTAACTACTACTATTTCTCCCGGTTCAACATCTCTAACAAACTTGCCTCCCATTGCTGAAATAGCACAGCTTTCTGATGCAAGTAAATATCCGTCTTTTCTTTTACCGATGCATAAGGGTCTCAATCCAAATTGATCTCTAATACCTATAAGTTCCTGATCTGTCATAATGACAAAAGAAAAGGCTCCTTTTATAATTTCCATTACATTTTTTGCTGCTTTTACCATATCTCCATTGTAGTGTCTCGAAAGCAAGTTTGCTACTACTTCTGTATCTGTAGAAGTTTGAAATACTACCCCTGTGTTCTCAAGCATTTCTCTTAAAGCATCAGCATTAGTTAAATTTCCATTATGTGAGATAGCTATACTTCCTTTTCTATATTTAACGACTAAAGGTTGTGCATTTTCAATTAAACTATCTCCAGTTGTTGAATATCTCACGTGTCCTGTTGCCATTCCTCCTGTAAGGTCATTAATTATTTTATCATCAAATATTTCTGATACTAATCCCATATTTTTATGATATTTAATTTCCCCTCCAGATTTTACAGCTATACCAGCACTTTCCTGTCCTCTATGTTGCAGTGCAAAAAGCCCGTAGTAAGCAAGCTGAGATATTATGTCATCCTTAGAAGTGTGTATTCCTATAACTCCACATTCATCTTTTAATTTATCTTCTTTAAAATATTCCATTAAAGTTTCTTCCTCCATTATTGAATTCTTTTAAGTACTTCTTGATAGGTTTCTTCAACTTCACCAAGATCTCTTCTGAATCTATCTTTGTCTAATTTTTTGTTTGTTTCTGAATCCCATAATCTGCATGTATCAGGGGAAATTTCATCAGCCAGTATAACCTTTCCTTTATATAGGCCAAATTCTAATTTAAAGTCTATTAATCTAATGCCTTTCTCTTGAAAATAATTTACCAATATTTCGTTGATCTTGAATGCATATTTTTTTACTTCTTTTAACTGGTCTTCTGATGCTAAATTTAAAGCTAAAATATGATAATCGTTTATCATAGGATCACCTAAATCATCGTTTTTGTAGCAAAATTCTAATACAATCTTATTCATTACTGTACCTTCTTCTAATCCAAGTCTTTTTGCCAATGAACCAGCCGCTACGTTTCTAACTATAACTTCTATTGGAAGTATTTCAACAGCTTTTACTAAAGATTCTCTATCATTAATAAGCTCTATCATATGAGTAGGTATGCCTTTTTCTTCTAAAATCATAAACATAGCCGCAGACATCTTGTTATTAACTACTCCCTTGCCTACTATAGTTCCTTTTTTCTTTCCGTTATAAGCTGTAGCATCATCTTTGTACTCTACAATATATTTGTCTTTATCCTCGGTTTTATAAACTTTTTTTGCTTTTCCTTCATAAATCATTTCCCTTTTCATTTTAATTCTCTCCCTATTTTAAGTATTCTTTATATCCAATATCTTCCAGCTTATCAGCTTTTTTTATTACCTCTTTTTTCATTTCTTCCTTATATTTCAACACTTTTTTCTGAATAGTCTCTTCATTTAAACCAATAATTTTTGCAGCTAATATCCCTGCATTTTTAGCTCCATTTATTGATACCGTTGCTACTGGAACACCTCTAGGCATTTGTACTATAGACAGCAGCGAATCTAACCCGTTTAAAGTAGACGTTTTTATAGGCACCCCAATAACCGGTAGCTCAGTTATTGATGCTACCATACCGGGAAGATGAGCCGCTCCGCCTGCTCCTGCTATAATTACTTGAATCCCTCTTGATTTTCCTTTCTTTGCATATTCAACAAGTCTTTCTGGAGTTCTATGGGCTGAAACTATAGTTAACTCATATTTAATTTCAAAATAATCTAATATTTTAGCTGCTTCTTGCATAATGGGTAGGTCCGAATCGCTTCCCATTATAATACCTACTGATATATTATTTTTCATAACTATTTTCCTCCTTTGCTATGGCTTTTAATATTCTTTTTACCTTCTTTGATTTAGATATAGCCTTTTCAATATCCCTATCAGTAATGGTTACATGACCCATTTTTCTATAGGGCTTTACTATATCTTTACCGTATATATGAATGTTTACACCGGGTATTTCTAAAGCTTCCTTAAAACCTTCATAATATGGAGTTCCTTTTTCATCTTCTTCTCCTAGAATATTTACAACAACTGATGGAATCATAGCCTCTGTTTCTCCCAAAGGAAGTCCACAAATAGCTCTAACATGCTGTTGAAATTGGGAGGTCATACAGGCCTCTATAGTGAAATGTCCCGAATTATGAACTCTAGGGGCAATTTCATTTACGAGAATTTCATCATCCTCAGTTAGAAACATTTCTACTGCAAAAACCCCTACTCCTCCAAGTACTTCTATACACTTTATAGCCATATTCCTTGCTTTGTCAGCTGTGTTACTATCTATTCTAGCAGGAGCAATTACTGTGTCACAAATATTTGCTCCTTCATCAAAGACCATCTCCACAAGAGGAAAACACTTTATTTTTCCATCTATCCCCCTTGCAACAAGAACAGCTAACTCTTTTTTAAAGTCTATATATTTTTCTCCAAAACTCTCTCCCTTAAGTGCATTTTCAAAATCCTCTTCATTTCTAATAAGGAAAACTCCTCTGCCATCGTAGCCTCCCCTACAGGATTTTTGTATAAAGGGAAATCCTAATTTTTTCCCAGTTTCCCTTAGATCAGATATCATCTCCCATCTTGAAGTCGGTATATTGTTTCCTACCATCATTTCCTTCTGTAAAGATTTATCCTTAATAATTTCCAAGATACTTGGAGAAGGGTATATTTTATGTCCTTCTTTTTCAAGCTCAGTTAAAACCTCTGTGTCTATATGTTCTATTTCTATGGTGGTTACGTCACATTTCTTAACTAATTCTATTATTTTTTCTCTATCATAAAAATCTCCTATTATTTGTTCATCAGCCATACTTCCTCCTGGTGATCCAGGTGTAGGGTCTAAAGCTACAACTTTGAAATCCATTTGTTTAGCTTCCCTTGTTAGCATCTTTCCAAGCTGTCCTCCACCAATAATTCCAATTTTAAAATTTTTGGGATTCACAATTTCACATCCTTTTTAAAAAATAAGTTTACCAGCTACTGTCTATATGTTCCTAGTAAACCCTTAAATCTAAATATTATAATTTTTAAGTTTTCTAATTTTAAAACTTAAGTCTTTCTTATTTTTATGAGCATTATTTATTGCTTATTAGCAATCTCTTTTTACTTAAAGTATTTCACTCCCGATTCAAATATATTTTGATCGGTATTTCCTTCTATATTTTTATAAAGATTTTTGCCTATTCTTTCTGAATGACCCATTTTACCTAGAATTCTACCATCTGGACTTGTAATAGATTCTATACTATAAATAGAGCCATTTGGGTTATACATGCTGTTATATGTCGGTTTGTTATTCTCATCAACATATTGGGTTGATATTTGTCCATTCTTTTCCAGTTTTTTTATCCATTTTTCATCTGCCGCAAATCTCCCTTCGCCATGAGAAACCGGTATATGATGTATATCTCCTAATTCACACTGGTTGAACCATGGTGATAAGTTTGATGTTAACTTTGTTTTAACTATTGTAGATATATGTCTTCCAATGTTATTAAAAGTCAAAGTAGGATAATTTTCTTCAATATCGGTGATTTTTCCTTCTTGAACAAGTCCTAATTTTATTAATGCTTGAAATCCATTGCATATACCTATTATCAAGCCATCTCTATTCTTTATAAGTTCCATAACAGATTCTTTTATATATGGATTTCTAAAAACAGATGTTATAAATTTTCCTGAACCATCTGGTTCATCTCCTGCACTAAAGCCTCCAGGTATTGCTATAATATTAGTATTTCTAATCTTTTCAATCATATACTTTATTGATTCATCAACTTGATTTTGATTTAAATTTTTAAATACCTGGTAATTTACTTCTCCTCCAGCCTTTATAAAGGCTTTTCCAGTGTCGTACTCACAATTTGTTCCTGGAAAAATAGGTATAAATACCTTAGGCTTTAATTTTTTTATGTAATTAATCTTTCTCTGAGATTTTTCTGTTTTATCATACTTAAACTCTTTTATGTCCCCTTTTAAATCTTTTTTAAATTTAAAAATATTACTTAAGGGTTTTTCCCATTCATATATTAAATCATCCAAAGAAATTTTGTCTTTACCTATTATAAAAACTTCTTTTTCTATAGTTTCTCCTAAAATTTCATAATCTAATTTTTGTATGTTTTCTAAATTCTCTACTTCAACAATTATATCTCCATATTTAGGGCTAAAAATTTCATTATCATAGTAATCATTAGAAAGTTTAAATCCTATTTTATTTCCAAAGGCCATTTTACTGATAGCAACTGCAGCTCCTCCGTATCCAACAGTCTTAGCGGATATTATGTTTTTACTATTTATGTATTCATTGATTTTTGTGTACTTCTCTTTTAAATCACCGTAATCAGGAGTTAGATCTATATTTCGCTTTAGAGGTATTCTTAATATTTTTGAATTTCTTTTTTTAAATTCTGGGGATACTATATTCTCTACTTCAGCTATGCCTACAGCAAAACTAATTAATGTAGGTGGAACGTTTAAATCTTTGAAGGTACCGGACATACTATCCTTTCCTCCTATTGCCGGAATGTCTAGATTCATTTGAACATCTAATGCTCCTAACAATGCACTAAAAGGCTTCCCCCATTTCTCAGAGTCTTCTCCTAGTTTTTCAAAGTATTCCTGTAAAGATAATCTAATTTTTTTGTAATCTCCACCTAATGCAACAATTTTTGCAATAGAATTAACAACCGCATAAATACCACCATGATAGGGACTCCAAATCGCTAACTTAGGATCATATCCATGAGTCATGATTGTACAGGTTTTGGTATCTCCTTCTTCTAAAGGTATCTTTGATACCATTCCATCAACTGGTGTAAGTTTATATCTACCACCATATGGCATTAAAACAGAATTAGACCCTATAGTAGAATCAAACATTTCTCTTAGTCCTTTTTGACTTGAACCATTTAGATTATTTAAATATTCAAATAACACTTCAACTATTTCTTTTGAATCTTTTTCTTTTTCAAAAAAATTCTTATCTTCAGGCTCTGCTACTTTTACACGAGTATTTTGCTTTACACCACTGGTATCTAAAAACTTTCTAGATATATTTAAAATATCACTATCTCTCCACGTCATTACCAGTCTTTTATCATCAGTTACATCAGCTACTTTTGTTGCTTCTAAGTTTTCTGCTTCTGCATATTCGAAAAATTTCTCTACATCTTTTTTTTCTATAACTACAGCCATTCTTTCCTGTGATTCTGATATAGCCAACTCAGTCCCATTTAGGCCTTCATATTTTTTAGGTATAAGATCCAAATTTATTTTTAACCCATCTGCAAGTTCTCCTATAGCTACAGAAACTCCTCCTGCTCCAAAGTCATTGCATTTTTTTATAAGTTTGCTCACATTAGGATTCCTAAATAACCTTTGAATTTTTCTTTCTTCAGGAGGATTTCCTTTTTGAACTTCTGAACCGCATTCCTCTATAGATTCTTCTGTGTGAATTTTTGATGAGCCGGTAGCTCCACCGCATCCGTCTCTTCCTGTTTTTCCTCCTAATAATAGCACTACATCACCAGACTTAGGATTGCCTCTTATAACATTCTCTTTTGGTGCTGCAGCAATAACAGCACCTACTTCCATCCTTTTTGCTACAAAATTATTATCGTAGTATTCTTTTACCTGTCCTGTGGCTAGTCCTATTTGATTTCCATATGAACTAAATCCTTTAGCTGCTTCTTGTGTGATTTTTATCTGAGGTAGTTTTCCTTCCAGTGTATCCTCTATTTTTTGCCTTGGATCTCCACTACCTGTTACTCTCATTCCTTGGTATACATAGGATCTTCCAGATAAAGGATCTCTTATAGCTCCTCCAAGACATGTAGCAGCTCCGCCGAAAGGTTCAATTTCTGTTGGATGATTATGAGTCTCATTTTTAAACATTACCAACCAGTCTTCTTCTTTACCATCGACATCTACCTTAACTTCTATACTACAAGCATTAATTTCATCAGAAACTTCAAGATCATCAAGTTTCCCTCTTTTTCTTAATTCTTTCATGCTTATTGTTGCTATATCCATGAGATTTATATCTCTATTTTCATCACTGTAAACATAATTTCTTGAATTTAAATACTGTTTATAAGTCTTATTTATTCTGCGATTTATTTTTCCTTCTTGAAAAACTACATCATTAATTTTTGTAAGAAATGTTGTATGTCTACAGTGATCAGACCAATAAGTATCGATAACTTTAATTTCAGTAAGAGTTGGATTTCTACCTTCTGTGTTTTTGAAATAATCCTGACAAAATAAAATATCCTCTATACTCATTGCCAATCCTTCTTCTTCAATAAAAGTTTCAAGTTCATTTCTTGTTTTCAAGATAAAACCATCACAAATAGAAACATCCGGAGGTTCTGGATATACTTCTTCTATACTTAAAGGTTTAAGCAAAGAAGCTTCTCTCGAATCTACCGGATTTATATAATAATCCTTTATTTTCTCTATTTCTTTTTTACTAATATTTCCTTTTAAAACAATTATCTTAGCATATTTTACTATAGGTTTTTCCTTGCCTGTAATAATTTGGATGCATTGTGATGCAGAATCTGCTCTCTGGTCAAATTGCCCAGGTAAATATTCTACACCAAAAATATATCCATCAGTTTTAAAGTTTTCAATAAAAATATTATCTTGGTTTTTTTCTGCAAAAACCTTAAATATAGAGTTTTCAAAGTCACTTTTTGATATATTGGATACATCATATCTGTTTAGTATTCTTATATCTTTTAAATCGCTAATATTTAGATTTTCTTCTATGTTTTTTAATAATTCTCGACTTTCGATATTAAATCCATTCTTTTTTTCAACAAATACCCTATATACTAATGAATTCATTTACCTCTCCTTTTGTATTTTGTAATAATATAATACAAGAAATAAATAATAATGTCAACGAAATTACGTGCACTTATTTATTGATAAAAAAATATAGTTCGTATTAATACGAACTATATTTGTGTCTGATTGTATTAGCGTTCATATATTATTTCTCCATCTATTACAGTCAAATCAGCTTTTATTTCTTTTATTTTTTCCGAATCTATACTAAAAATATCATCATTTAGTACTACAATATCAGCCAACATCCCTTTTTCTAAGGTTCCTTTTATGTTTTCTTCGTAGGACATATATGCAGATTCATTTGTGTAAGCACTAATAGATTGATCCAAGGATAATCTCTGATACGGAAGCCAACCCCCTTCAGGATTTCCGTTTAAATCTTTTCTCGTCACTGCAGCATAAATATTTTCATAAGGATTAGGACTTTCTACCGGTGCATCAGTGCTAAAACTTACATTAATACCCATATCATATAGCCTTTTCCAATTATAAGTTGTTTTTGATCTTTCTTTTCCAATTCTTTTTTCAACAACATTCCAGTCTGAAGCTGTAAAGATTGGTTGAATATATACCCCAATTTTATTTTCTTTAATTTTCTTGAAAATATCTTCTGTTGTAATCTGACAGTGAACTATACCATTTCTAAGGTCTTTTTTAGTTGTTTTTCTTGCTTTTTCTATACTATTTACCGCTATATCAATCATTTTATCTCCTATAGCATGTATAGCAACAGGCATATTGTTTTGATTTGCAGTTAAAACCAAATCATCAAGTTGCTTTTTAGTATATGCAGTTATTCCTGTTTTTGTTTTATCGTCATAATATGGTTCACTCATATATGCAGTTCTTGCACCTAAAGATCCGTCTCCTAATATTTTTAATGGTCCTATTTTAAACCTGTTTTTTATATTTTTTTCTTTATCTATTTTTTCTAAAAAGTTCTTATACTCATCTAAATCAAAAAATAAGCACTGCTGGTTAACTCTAATGTTAATTTCATTATCTAAGTAAAGCTCTCTATACGCTTCTATTATACTTTCCCAAGATTTCCCCCCATGCTGCAAGTCATCGCTTTGAATACTTGTTATTCCAAATTTTTCTAATTTTTTTGATGCTTTTTTTAGAATTATTTTAATATCCTCAACAGAAAGTTCCGGTTGGGACTTGTTTACAAAACTCAATGCATTTTCTTTAAGGATTCCTGTAAGATTTCCTTTGTTATCTTTTTCTATCTCTCCACCCTCAATCTTTGTATCTTTGTCTATACCCATAATATCTAATGCTTTTGAGTTGCATGCGCTTATATGTCTACAAACTCTCATTAGCGAAATAGGTATTTCTGTAGAAATTCTATCTAACTCTCGCATTGTAGGAAATTCATTTTTTTCAAATAAATCTTGATTCCAGCCTTCACCAAGTAACCACTGTCCTTTTCTGAGTTTATTTTCACTTAAAAAATCACTGCATATTTTTATTATTTCATTAACTGATTTAACCCCTCTTAAATCTACTCTTTCTAAGTTTTGACCATACATCAATAGATGCATGTGGGAATCATTAAATCCCGGCAGTGCTGTTTTTTTCTTTAAATCAATTTTATTATCAGTTAATTTTCCGTATTTATTTACAATATATTCATCTGTACCAAAATCTTTAATTATATTTCCTTCTATATATATACTTTCTGCTACATATCTTTCGTCATCCATTATATGAATTTTTCCATTAAATAGTATTCTAGAGTCTCTTACTTTTTTTTTCATATTTTTTCATATGATGCATTAAATAAAGCACCATGCCCTCCTTTTTTATTCTATTTTTAGAATTTAAATTCATTCCAACCATTATTTTTTAAATAAACCATGCTTTTAAACCCAATATCTTTTAAATATTCAATAGAGTACTCATAATCATAGTTTAAGCTTTTTATGTCATGTGCATCTCTATTTATTGTAATTGGTAATTTTCTACTACATATTTCTTCTAATATCCATCTGCTTGGATAGTATTCTTCGCTATATCCTCTGTACTTTCCTCCAGTATTCATTTCAATTACTGTTTTTGATTTTGATAATGTATTTAAAAGTTTTTCTATTCTTTTTTTATACCAGACAGAGTCTTCATTGAATAAGATATTTTTCTCATTATTTTTTTTAATTAAATCAAGATGTCCAAGTATCGTTGGTTCGTAACTTTTTACCATACTCTCCATATAATCATAGTATTTAAGTACAGCTTCTTTCATGCTTCCATTAAAGTTTTCTTCTACCCCTTTTTCAATTTCTTCAATACTGTAATCAACAGTCCAGTATTCACCTGATTCCAATTTTCCTAAAAAGTGGTTAGAACCTATCCAGAAATCTAATTTATTAAAAATATCCTTATTTACATAATCCATTTTTTTATCTGGAAGATAATCTAACTCTAAGCCAATAAGAATATCAATTTTGTCTTGATACTTTTTCTTCAATATTTCAACTTCTTTAAAATATTTATTTAAATCCTTGTTTTTCATAGTCCAATCAGTTTCGAAGGGAAGGGGTCCATGAGAAGTAATACCAATAATGTCAAAATTATAATTAACTGCTCCTTTGATCATTTCTTCGATAGTGTTTTGACCGTCGCAATATGTTGAGTGAGTATGCAAATTATATTTAATCATTTTCATCTTCCAAACTGCTATTTTTAAATTGATTATAGAGTTCTCTAACTTTTTCTTCGAATTTTTTATCTATTTCTAAGTATCCCCATCCAAATTGATTTTCAAAAATTCCGTCGTACACTACACTATGATTTTTAATTAAAGCATATGGTATTTTATAATCATCTAATATTTCAGTTAAAATATCGCTTTCATACTGATTGTTAAGTTTTAACCTAAAAGTATCCATAATGTCCTCCTTTATATTTCTTTTTCTTATTTTACATTATTAAAATAATTATATCAATTTATCATGTTGTTAATGGTATTCATTTTTGTTATTATTATATAAAACATAAAAAAGAGGTTTGTATATGAATATTATTGATAAGTCTAAAGAATACGGTTTGATTTTTACTGGTGGAGGCACCAAAGGTTGTTATGAAATTGGAGCATGGAAAGCATTAAAAGAATTAGATGTTAAAATAAAAGCTGTTGCCGGAACATCTATAGGTGCTATTAATGGAGCTATGTTTGTTCAAGATGACTATGATTTAGCTTACGAAAAATGGATAGAGGCAAATGTAAATGACTATATAAGTTCGAATGATGATAATTTAGTAACTCTTTTTTTGACAGCTTTTAAAAATAAAGGTATAGATACAACTCCTCTAAAAAAAATTATGAGTGATATTATCGATGAAGATTTAATAAGAAATTCAAAAATCGATTTTGGTCTAGTCACTTTTTCTTTAAGTGATATGAAGCCTTTTATGGTAATGAAAAAAGACATTCCTAAAGGTAAAATGGTTGATTATATTATGGCTTCTTCAGCCTTTCCTCTGTTTAAGACCCCTCAAATTGATGGCAAAAAATTTATTGATGGTGCAGTATACAATAATTCCCCTGCTCCTCTCTTGGCTGAAAATGGCTGCAATAATATAATAATAATAGATATATCTGGGGTTGGAGTCAATAGAAATTATACAGCAGAAAGTCTAAATATAAATTCATTACATAGAATTAAAAATTCTTATGATCTTTGCGGTGTATTAGAATTCAATAAAGAAAAAATCGAAAGAGGAATAGAGATGGGGTACTTAGATACTATGAGAGCTTTTGGTGAATATTCCGGCCAAAAATTTTATATAAAAAAAGATAGTCCTGACTATTCAGATTCAAAATACCTTTATCCTCTTGATAATAATGAACTGCTAGATATTTTTAATATAATTGAAAAAGATACTGAAGGAAATACAAAAAGTGCGAGGTACTCTCTAATAAAGAGAATACATGAATATTCCGATAATGCTCTTACTATGAAAACTATTTTGCCTTCATGTCTAGAAATTGCCGCAGAGTTGTTTGATATAGAGAGAATCAAAGCTTATAATGTTGATAAACTCTATGAAGAGGTATATGCAACCTACATGGAAAGTAAAAAAATATTGGCTAATGGAAGTGCTTTAGATTTTATAAAGGGAAAGTACAAATCTTTAGAATGGACTGATATAAATAAGGGAAATTTAGTAGTTTATTTAATGAATTTAGGAGAAAATGAAACTTTAAGCAAAAAGCATCTGATTAACTTTATGCCTAAAGTTTATATAACATATATATTCATAAAGTTTGTCGAATCTCGAAAGATTAAATCATAAAATTATCTTTCTTCTCTAAAATAAGGTATGCTGAGTGATTTTGGTGGACTTCCTTCTTTAGATTTATTTATAGAACTAATAGCTAAAACAACAATTGTAACTATATAAGGTAGCATATTCAGTAGGTTTTGGGATATATTTAGATACTGTATTCTAAAACCTATTATACTTAATCCTCCAAATAAATAAGCTCCGTAAATAGATTTATAAGGATTCCATTTCGAAAATATTACTAAAGCTATAGCTATCCATCCTCTTCCTGCTGTTATATTTTCCTGCCATGTAGGCACTTCCACAATTGATAAATATGCTCCTCCAAGACCGCATAAAGCTCCTCCTATCAATATGTGAACATACTTGTAAAGATTAACATTGACACCAGCAGCATCCGCTGCAGAAGGATTTTCTCCTATAGAAGATAAATTTAATCCTTTTCTTGTTTTATAAAGATAAATCCCTAAAGCAATAGCTAAAAAATAACTAAAGTATATGTATATATCTTGATGAAAAAACACTTCCCCTAAAATAGGTATTTTTGAAAAAATCGGTATTTCTATAGGTTTAAAAAAATTTATTACACTATTAGTCATTTTTTTACCTACATAATTAGTTCCAATAAAACTTGATATTCCAGTACCAAAAATTGTAAGAGAAAGTCCTGATACAACTTGATTAGCTCTTAATGTTATAGTTAAAAACCCATATATTAAGGCTGATAAACTTCCTGCTACAGCTGATGCCAAGATAGCTAAATATGGACTGTTGAATTGATACCCAAATGCAAATCCAGCAATAGCTCCTATCAACATCATTCCTTCTACTCCAAGGTTTAAATTACCCGCTTTTTCTGTAATAAGCTCTCCTAATGTTGCGAGCAAAAGGGGTGTTCCGGCAATTATTGCCGCACTTAAAAAATTAACTAGCATTTGCCTTCTCTCCTTTCTGAGTATTACTTTTTGATACTAATTTATATTGAATAAAAAATTCACTACCTATAACAAAAAATAATATCATACTCTGAATTATATCTGCCGCAGATTGGGGTATTTGATATGCAGTTTGTATAAAACCTCCACCTTTAATCATTCCGGCAAATAATGTTGATACCGGAATTATGAAAGCAGGTTTTAACCCTGATAACCATGTTGTAATTATTGCTGTATATCCGTATCCTGCTGATACATGATTGGTCAAAGTGCCATTTACTCCTGAAACTTCCATCATACCTACTATTCCGCATATTCCACCACTTAAAATTAAACCTCTAATAATTACTCTGTTCACTCTGATTCCTGAATATTTTGCTGTATCTTCACTTTCCCCAACTACTTCTATTTCATATCCAACCTTAGTTTTATTAATTAAGATTGTGACAAGTATCACAGAAATAATAGTAATTATCCAACCTATATGTATACCAAATACTTTAGGTAATAATGCATTATCTGCAAAATTTGCAATCTTAGGAAATCCCAGAGATTGTGGGTCTCTCCATGGCCCATATTGTAAATAGGTAACAATATTTAAAGCTATATAGTTCATCATTAAAGTAGTTATAGTTTCATTAGTTTGAAACTTTACTTTTAAAACCGCTGGTATTAATGCCCATAAACCTCCTCCTACGAATCCTGCTAAAAGCATAATTGGAAGCAAAATAATTTTTGGTAAAAAATCAAAATTTAGAGCAACGTAACTGGCAAATAAAGCTCCTATTAAAATTTGACCTTCTCCTCCTATATTCCAAAATTTCATTTTAAAAGCTATCATTATACCTAATGAAGTCATTATTAAAGGTATTATAATATTTATAGTATCTTTTATCCTGTATAAAGAACCAAAAGCACCTTTAATCATGGCTGTATATACTTCTAAAGGATTATGTCCTAGAAAAAATATAAAAAACCCTGAAATAATAAGCGATGATATTATTGCTAAGAGTCTTATTTTTAGAGCATCTTTTTTAGAAATACTATCTCTCTTGATCATTCTCATAATAAAATCTCCTCTTCAGGTATTTCATCAGACATTAAATATCCTATTTTTTCTTTTGTTGTATTTTCTGTAGATAACATTCCTGTCACCTTTCCACTTGACAGTACCATTACTCTATCACATAATTTTAATATAATATCTAAATCTTCTCCAATAAAAAGTATACCTACTCCTTTTTTCTTTTGTTCATTTAATAAATCATAGATAGTATGAGATGATGCTATATCAAGACCTCTTACAGCATAGGCTGTTATTAGCACATGGGGATTAGTATCAATTTCTCTACCAATTAAAACTTTCTGAATATTTCCTCCGGAAAGCTGTTTAACTGGATGCTGAGTACCAGGAGTCTGTATTTTAAGTCTTTCTATCATGTTTTGACATTTATCCTTAACTGGTTTTCTTTTAATAAAAAGTCCTTTTTGCTTATGCTGTTCTTTAAGAAGATAATTGTCAACCATATCCATCGAAGCAACTAAGCCCATCCCGAGTCTATCTTCAGGAATAAAGCTCATACTAATACCCTTGTATATAATGTCTCTTGGGGATAAACCAACTAAATTTTCTCCCTCATATAATATTTTACCATTTTTAATCTTATAAAGTCCGGCTATTGCCTCACATAGTTCTTTTTGTCCACTTCCTGCTACTCCAGCTACTCCTAATATTTCACCTTTGTGTAAATTAAAAGAAACATCTTTGAGAACTTCTACTTTTTCTATATCTTCAACTGTTAAATTCTCTACTTTTAAAATTTCTTCTCCTCTTTCTACGATAGGTTTTTCAATGAATAGATCTACTTCTTCCCCGACCATTAAATCAGTTAATTCTTTAGAATTTGTTTTTTTTGTATCTAATGTTTTAACGGTTTTACCTTTTCTTAATACAGTTACCTTATCTGATATTTCCATAACTTCGTGAAGTTTATGAGTTATTATTATTATTGAACAACCATCTTCAGTCATATTTTTTAGAATTGCAAACAATTTTTCTGTTTCCTGAGGCGTTAATACTGCTGTTGGTTCATCCATAATTAAAATATCAGCACCTTGGTAAAGTACCTTTAAAATTTCTGTAGCCTGTTTTTCACCTATACCCATATCATAAACTTTTTTATCATAGTTTAAATTTAACCCATAATTTTCTGCAACTTTTTTTATGTTATTTCTTATTTTGTTTTTTTTGAGAAAAAAACTCCCTTTTTGTCCTAATGTAATATTTTCAACGGCTGACATAGCTTCAACAAGTTTATAGTGCTGATGTATCATTCCTATGCCTTTCTCTATTGAATCTCTTGGCGAATCAAATTTAACCTCTTCACCATGTATATAAATATAACCGCTATCAGGTTTATAAAAACCTGATAGCATATTCATTAAAGTACTTTTTCCTGCACCATTTTCACCTAAAATAGCGTGTATCTCGCCTTTTTCAACTTTTAAATTTACATCGTCATTGGCTTTAACACTTCCAAAACTTTTACTTATATTTATCATTTCTACATAAGTATTATGATTCATAAATATCCTCTATTCTATATTGCCTTCTACACCCTGTACAAACCACATCATATTTAACATTTCTTCATCAGTCATAACCTGACCTTCTTCTACAGCTAATTCACCTTCTTGATTATATAGTGGTCCTTCAAAAACCTCAAGTGTTCCATCTAGGATTTTACTTTTAGCTTCTTCTACATATTCATCTGCTTCTTCAGGAGCTAAATCAGTAAGAGGTGCTAATTGAACGATATTATCTTCCATTCCACCCCAGTATTCATGGCTTTCAAAATTACCATCTATTACATTTTGTGTTTGTTCTACATAGTAAGGGCCCCAATTCCATACAGGAGCAGTCATATAAGATTCTGGTGCCATTTCAGCCATATCAGTGTTGTACCCTATTGAAAAAGCATCTCTTTCTTCAGCTGCCTGTTGTGGTCCTGTCGTGTCCTGGTGCTGTGCAATTATATCCGCACCTTCATCTAATAATGCTATTGCTGCATCTTTTTCTTTTGCCGGGTCGTACCAAGTAGAAGTCCATCTTACTTTAACTACAGCATCAGGATTAACTGACTGAACTCCTAGAGTAAATGCATTGATGCCTCTAATAACTTCAGGTATTGGATAAGCTGCTACATATCCTATGGAATCTGTTTCAGTTTTTAACCCTGCTACTATACCACTCAAATATCTTGGTTGATAAATTCTACCAAAATATGTAGCTAAATTTTCAGTTGTTTTATATCCAGAACAATGAAAGAAAGCAACTTCTGGATATTCTTTTGATATCTTTTCTACATAATCCATATATCCAAAACTTGTTGCAAATATAGCTTCAGCTCCTTGATCAATCATATTTCTTATTTCCTGTTCTACTTCTTGTGTCTCAGGAACTGACTCCTTATATATAGTTTCTACATCTAAATTGTCTTCGAGATATAATCTACCTTGATCATGGGCATATGTATATCCTCCATCACCTATAGGTCCTACATAAATAAATCCAACTACCATTTCTTCAGAATTATCTGAAGGTGCTTCTTCTCCAGAGCATCCTGCTAAGGAAAAAATTAGTGCTACTGCTAGTACAATTATAAATATTTTTTTCATGTTTACCCTCCGTTTTTTTGAAATATAATTTTTCCATCATCAATTTTTTTTACAACAGCTAAAGATTCAAGTCTTATACCTTTTTCTCTTATTAGATTTCCACCATCTTGAAATCCTTTTTCAATCACAATACCTATACCTTTAACTGTTCCACAACTTTCTCTTACTAAATTGTAAAGTCCTAATGCTGCCTGTCCTCTTGCCAAAAAATCATCAATAATTAAAACATTATCCTCCTTATTCAGATAATTTTTAGATACTTTAATGTCGTAAAACCTATTTTTAGTGTAAGAAAAAACTTTTTGGCTGTAAACTTCTTCATCCAAATTTAAAGATTTTGTTTTTTTAGCAAAAACGACTGGAACATCAAAATACAGAGCTGTTATAGAAGCTATTGATATTCCTGAGGCTTCTATAGTTAAAATTTTAGTAATATCTTCGTTTTTAAATCTACTGTAAAATTCTTTACCTATTTCTTTTAATATATTGATATCAATTTGATGATTTAAAAAAGAATCAACTTTAATTATATTGTTACCTATAGCTTTGCCATCTGAAATGATTTTTTCTTTTAATAGTTTCATGAAGTCTCCTTTACAAAAAGTAAAGCCCTGCTTAAAGCAGAGCTCAAAAACAAAATTAAAAAATTGATTTTGTTTAGAACTCGTAGCCTGTAACTATTTAAGGTAGTTTGTAGAAACATTTGAACCATATCTTCAAATTTATACGAGCTTATTTAGTTTTAACAATAAAAAGTTTATTACATTTGATATAAAAAATCAACCTTTTATTTCATTTATTCTATTTAATACTTCATTATACATCTCTGTATATTTTTCAAGTTTCTGTCTTTCTTCATTAACTACTTTTTCAGGAGCTTTATCTACAAAGCTTTTATTATTTAGCTTTCCTTTCGCTCTCTTAATTTCTGATTCTAACTTATCTTTCTCTTTTTCTAGTCTCTCGATTTCTTTGTCAAGGTCAATTAACCCAGAAAGAGGCAAGAATATTTGCAATCCGTCAATCACTGCAGAAGCAACTTCTTCATTGATTTGATTTTTATTTTCTACTGTAGTTATTCTTTCTAAGTTAACCAAGTTTTTTAAATGCCTTTCAACTTTCCCTATATAACTTTTATATTTTTCGTTTTTCGGCATAAAAAATGCGGTAATTTTTTTTGATGGTTTGACATCCATTTCAGCTTTAATATTTCTTATACTTTTTACAATTTCCATAGCAAAGTTAATTTCATCCACAGATTCTTGATATTTATTCATTATTTTAACTTCAGGCCAGTGACTAATTATTAATGGCTCTTTATCCCCTGGAAGATGAGACCATATCTCTTCAGTTATAAATGGCATAAATGGATGAAGAAGTTTCAACATATCTTTCATTACATTTACCAAAACATATAATGCTGTATCTTTATCTTTTTCGTCTTCTCCATATAGTCTCGGTTTTACTAACTCAATATACCAATCACAGTATTCATTCCAAATAAATTCATATATCTTATGTAAAGCTAATCCTAAATCAAAATTATCAAGATTTTTATTTACTTCTTCTGTAATAATGTCGATTCTAGATAATATCCATTTATCTTCATTTTTTAAATTATCCGGGTCTATATTAATTTCTTTATTATCTTTTATATTCATTAATACAAATCTTGAGGCATTCCAGAGTTTGTTTGCAAAATTTCTGCTTGCTTCAAGTTTGTCATTTTGATATCTCGTGTCGTTTCCCGGAGTCAAGCCGGTAATAAGCATAAATCTAAGAGCATCTGCACCGAACTCATCAATTATCTCTAAAGGATCCACTCCATTTCCTAAGGATTTGCTCATTTTTCTTCCTTCGGCATCTCTAACTAAACCGTGCACTAATACATGATTAAATGGAACTTCATTTGTTTGTTCAATAGCTGAAAACATCATTCTTACAACCCAGAAAAATATTATATCGTATCCGGTTACTAAAACGTCTGTTGGATAGAAGTAGTCTAATTCTTTTGTTTTTTTAGGCCATCCTAATGTTGAAAAAGGCCACAAAGCAGAGCTAAACCAGGTATCAAGTACGTCTTCATCCTGTTTCAGATTAGAACTACCGCAATTCGTACATTTTTTTGGTTCATCTTTTGACACTATTAATTCATTACATTCTTGGCAGTAATATGCAGGAATTCTATGACCCCACCAAAGCTGTCTTGAAATACACCAATCCCTTATATTTTCAAGCCAGTGAAAATATATTTTTTCAAATCGTTCAGGTACAAATTCTGTTTCTTTATTCTTAACTGCCTCAATTGCCGGCCCTGCTAATGGTTCCATATTTACAAACCACTGTTCGGAAATTCTAGGTTCAATAACAGTATTACATCTATAACATGTTCCTACCGGGTGGTTATTTTTCTCAATTTTCACTATCAGATCTTTATCTTTTAAATCTTTTACAAAAGCTTTTCTGCATTCATAACGGTCCATACCTTCGTATTTACCTGCATAGGAATTCATAATACCTTTTTCATCTATACAAGATATTTCTTCCAAATTATGTCTCTTCCCAATCTCAAAATCATTAGGGTCGTGAGCAGGGGTGATTTTTAATCCTCCTGTACCTTTTTCCATATCCGGATACTCATCTGCAATTATTTCTATTTCTCTTTCTATGATAGGCACGAGAACTTTTTTACCTATTAAATCCTTATATCGTTCATCGTCAGGATGAACAGCTATTGCGGTGTCTCCAAATATAGTTTCCGGTCTTGTAGTAGCTATTGTAAAATACTCTTCCTCATTGTCAAGAAAATAATATTTTACATAATAATAGGTACCGTCTTTATCTTCGTGTTCAACTTCAATATCAGATAATGAAGTTAAACAATCTGGACACCAGTTTATTATTCGATTTCCTCTATAGATTAAATCTTTTTCATAAAGATCTACAAATACTTCCTTAACTGCTTCATTACAGCCCTCATCCATAGTGAATCTTTCCTTAGACCAATCACAGGAATTACCTAGTTTTTTCATCTGTTCGGTAATTTTCCCCCCAAATTCATTTTTCCAATCCCATGCTTTTTCAAGGAATTCTTCTCTTGTTATATTATCTTTTTCTATTCCTTGTTCTTTAAGTCTTTGTACAACTTTAACCTCTGTTGCTATACTGGCATGGTCTGTTCCTGGAAGCCACAAAGATTCATATCCATCCATTCTTTTCCATCTTATTAGAATGTCTTGCAGTATATGATCTAATGCATGTCCCATATGAAGTTGTCCGGTAATATTTGGTGGAGGTAAAACTATTGTAAAAGGTTCCTTATCATTGTTTGGTTCTGCCTTAAAGTAGTTTCCATCTTCCCACATTTTATAAATTTTGTTTTCAAAATCTTTTGGATTATATTTCTTTGCAATATTTTCCATTTTCTCCTCCTAATTATATTTTAT
The DNA here is from genome assembly GCA_964574015.1 of uncultured Clostridia bacterium. Taxonomy (GTDB): domain Bacteria; phylum Bacillota; class Clostridia; order Tissierellales; family Dethiosulfatibacteraceae; genus UBA8670. The sequence continues at coordinate 24,534 of CAZNLP010000005.1, forward strand.
CATTAACAAAACACCTATTATAGTTAATCCTAAACCTAAACCTTTTATTTTTAGTAAGTTTTTCATTGTCTTCACCTTACCTTTTTTGTACAGGGAATCTGCACCAAAGGTTATTAAAGCTCCAATTATTAATAAACCTATTCCAAAAGAATACATATAAATTCCTTTCTTTTTATATGAAAAAAGCGGATATATTCAATCCTATTAAGGACGAGTATACCCGCGGTACCACCTTAGTTCCAATTTTGGCTCTTAGTTTATAACGGAAATATCCGTATAATCTTACTGAGTTCAGATTATATGCTCCAAAGCTACCTTCATTGTACATTTACCTATGGATTTTTACAGCTTTAAAATCCAATCTCTTTAAGTTTATACAATTACTCCTCTTCATCAATGCATTATATTTAATTATTTAAAATAATACCAAATTATATTTTTATTGTCAATAATGTATTATTTTGATGCTATAAATTCTGTAAGTTCTACTAACCTGTTTGAATAACCCCATTCATTATCATACCAGGATATTATTTTGACAGTGTTTTCAATTGTATCTGTTGACAAAGCGTCAATTATAGATGATCTTGAATCCTTAATATAATCTGAAGATACTAAAGGAAGTTCTGAGTAACCTAAAATTCCTTTCAGTTCTCCTTCAGATTTTTCTTTTAACAAATTATTAATTTCTTCTTTAGTTACTTTTTTATTTAAATTTACTACTAAATCTACAAGAGAAACTGCCGAAGTTGGAACTCTTACTGCCATTCCATCTATTTTGTTTTCCAATTCAGGAATAACTTCTTTTATAGCTTTTGCAGCTCCTGTTGTTGTTGGGATTAAAGATATTCCAGCAGCCCTAGATCTTCTTAAATCTTTTTTATTCACTGCATCCAGTAAGTTTTGATTGCTTGTATAGGAGTGAATTGTAGTCATCTCTCCAGTGAATACTCCGTACTCGTCTATTAAAATCTTAGCTACGGGAGCTAAGCAGTTTGTTGTACATGAAGCGTTAGATATAATGTTATGTTCTTCTGCTATGTATTCTTTTTGATTTACTCCTAAAACCAACGTTAAATCGGCATTTTTGCTGGGAGCTGATAGTACAACTTTTTTTGCACCTGCTTCTATATGTTTAGATGCACTTTTTTTATCTGTAAATTTCCCAGTTGATTCAATTACTATATCTACATCTAATTCATCCCAGGGTAATTTATTTAAATCTCTTTCATTTATAATTTTAATTTTTTTGTCCTTATATATATAATAGTCACCTTCTATGTGTATTTCTTCTTCGAATTTTCCATATATTGAGTCATGAATAAAATTAAATAACCCTTCTTCAGGATTTTTAATCCCGTTTACTGCTACTATATCTATATGCTCAAAATCTCTTTCAAGTAACACTCTAAGTGCACAGCGCCCAATTCTTCCAAATCCATTTATTACTAATTTCTTTTTCATGTAACCTCCTCTAGTTATGACACAATATGTCCCGATTTGTAATCCATATATATAATAACATAAATAATGTTATGTTCAAGTATTAATTAATATTATTAAGTTTTATATGCTATATACTTTTATATAGTCCCTTAGGGACATTATGTGTCCTCTTTATTCTAAATAAAAAAACTCTCTTTAAATTTAAGAGAGTTTTGTATTTTATTTAGGAATAAATCCTATTTTTTTATGTACTTTTCTTAAAGTTTTCATTGCTGTGTACTGAGCTTTTTTTGCTCCTTCTCTGTATATTTCTTCCAGATAATTCTTATCTTTAACTAATCTTTCCGACTCTTCTCTTATTGGCCTAAGCTTTTCTATAACTATCTCTGCTGTATCTTCTTTTAATTCTGCATATCCTTTACCGCTGTATATATTTAATATATCATCAACGGATTTGTCTGTAAGTTTCGAATATATTGTTATTAGATTTTTTATTCCAGGTTGATTATCCGTATAGTTAATCTCTCCTATCGAATCAGTAACGGCTCTTTTGAATTTTTTCATAATTTTATCAGGACTATCATTTAATAATACATATCCATTTTCATTATCATCGGATTTAGACATCTTACTTTCAGGATTCTGTAAACTCATTATTTTTGCACCTACTTTTGATATGTAGGGTTCCGGGACTTTAAATGTAGGACTGTATCTGTTATTAAATCTCTGTGCTATATCTCTACTCAATTCAAGGTGCTGTCTTTGGTCTTCTCCAACAGGAACTAAATCTGTTTGATAAAGTAGTATGTCCGCCGCCATAAGCACAGGATAATCAAAGAGTCCCGCATTAATATTAGAAGAATTTTGCTTTGATTTATCTTTAAACTGAGTCATTCTACTTAGTTCTCCAAAATATGTAAAACAATTTAAAACCCATGATAGTTCAGCATGCTCAGAAACATGAGATTGTATAAATAAAGTATTTTTATCAGGATCAAGGCCAGAAGCTAAATAATTTGCTAAAACTTCTAGTGTGTTTTTTCTAAGATCCTTAGGTTCTTTATCTACAGTAATTGCATGCATATCTACTATACAGTAGTAGCTTTCATATTGATCCTGTAGAGAAACCCAATTTTTTAAAGCGCCAATATAATTACCTAAAGTTAAAGATCCAGATGGTTGTATTCCACTAAATATTCTTTTTTTATCAGTCATTTTTCCCTCCATTTATTTTTAATTTTTTATATATATAATCGTATAGCACTACAATTCCACTCACTAATATATTTAGATAGTATACTATTAATCTCCAAGTAAGTATAGCAAAGGGTAGTTTTCCACCTGTAAAATAATGGCCGTATAGCAGATAGAACCCTCCTTCAGCTGCTCCTGCGGTTCCCGGAGTAGGAATGAATACGACTGCCATATTTAGGATAGCTTGCATAGACATTATCTGCATAGGCGAAGCCTCCTTAAGTCCTACACTCCTATATACACAGTATGTTATAAAATAATAGGAGGTCATTTGAATAAAAGTTAAAAAAGAAGCCTTTGCAAACAATTTTTTGTTCTTCCACATAATTTTTAGAGATTTATAGTATCCTTCAAAATAATCTATAGCTTTTTTATTTACACTTTCTTTGTCATTTATAAATTTTAACTTATACGCAATATTTATTCCCCAATAAATCATTTTTTCAAATATTTTTTTGTTGAAAAATAAAAATGATATTAAAATGATTATTCCTATATTAAGCATAAAACCAATCAAAACTAAAGGAATAGCAGGTCTAATTTTCTCTATTATAAGTCTAGCATTCATCAATATCATAATCAACGAGTATATATTTAATACAACCTGGTAAACAATAAACTTATATACTAATAAAGAAGTGGTTTTACTTATGTCGTAACCTTCACTAGTCATCAAATAGGCTTGTGCCGGTTGACCTCCTGAGTAAAATGGAGTTATTAGATTATAATATCTCCCAATTAAACAGTATTTCATAGATTTTATAAAACTTATATCCATCTTCCCAGTTCTGGCGAAAAGCCTTATTATTACCCCTTCACTGACCCAATTAACTAACATTGAAAATAGAGCTACAGCTATAAAAATTTTATCTAAATTATTTTTTAAATTATTAAAGTCTTCAGGTGTGTATGCACCAAGTAATATATTTATAGTAATTATACTTAATGCTACAATTATTATAATATTAATTATTTTTTTATTCATAGGTATCATTCCAAATCTAAAAAATTATATCAAATAATTATACTCTTTACAAATCTCATTTAGGTAACTCTATAATAAATTCTGTTTCTTTTTTGTTTTGATGATTTAGGTATATTTTCCCCCCATGTGCTTCGATAATCCCTTTAGATATAGATAGTCCCAATCCAGCTCCTCCAGTTTCTCTATTTCTCGACTTTTCTTCTCTATAAAATCTTTCAAAAATATTATCTTTTGAATCTTCAGGTATTCCAATTCCCTTATCTATTACTTTTATTATTATAGTTTCATATGTTTCTTCTAATTCTCCTCTAATATAAACATCCTTTAAACTATATTTTGCAGCATTTGAAAGAAGATTTAAAAATACCTGTTTGATTTTATTTTTATCTATCATTAATTCTATAGGCTTATTAATTTTATCAATTAGTTCCACCTTTATATTATTGTTATTGTATGCATTTTTAAAGTTGTCAAGTTCCTTTTCAAAAAGTTCCTTTATATTTGTTTTTTCCAACTTTAATTCTATATTATAGCTTTCTATATCTACTAATTTTTCTATGTCTTTAACTAAATCTGTCAATCTCAAGACTTCATTTCTTACTTCTTCAAGTTTATCATTTGTTGTTTCAATCACACCATCTTGCATTGCTTCTATTTGATTTTGTAAAACATTTAAAGGAGTTCTTAATTCATGAGAAATGTCTGAAGTTAATCTAATTCTTAAGTTCTCTTGAGCTTCTAAGGTTTTTCCAAGAGAATTTATTGTGTCAGATAATTTATCTAATTCGTAGGTATTTGTTTTTTTCTTTATCCACCAATTTTTTTCTTTATCTCTAATTTTTTCTGCTGCATCTTTAATTATTAAAATAGGTCTAGAAATTTGTTTTGCTAAAATTAAACTTATCAATATAGTTATTAATAATCCAACGAGCGTAATAATGAGAATTCCATTGTTTAAGTCTTGTTGAAAGTCTATATCTTCTTCCGATAAATTAAACCTTCCGTATCGACCTATTTCTAAAACTCCATAATAATTTCCGTTGGTTTCAATATCATATTTTTCGAAGTTTATGTTTTCATTCTGCCCTCTTCCAGGACCCATGCCCATAGATTGTCCCTGAGTTCTTCCATCTAATTCCCACAATACTTCACCAGATGTATCGTTAAATTTAATAGAAACCCTTTCTTTTATACTGTTTTGTATAATTCTTAAGTCTTCATTAGTTAAGTTTCCCTTTTTTTCTTCGAGCAATCCTTCAACTAACTCAATATAGTATTTATCTTCACTCTCTACAGTGTTAATTTTATATTTCTCAAATGCTTGGTCAAATATAAACCTCGAAGTTGTGAAGAAAAGCAAAATTAAAATTGCCGCTAAGCTAAAAAAGTATATAAACATTTTTTTACTTAGTTTCATCTTTATCAATATCTCCTTTAAATTTATATCCTAACCCAAAAACTGTTAGAATGTATTTTGGATTCTTCGGGTCATCTTCTATTTTTTTTCTAATATTTTTTATATGAGTGTCTATTGTTCTATCATATCCTTCAAATTCTAAACCAAAGACCTTTTCAATTATTATCTCTCTAGATAAGTTTATATTTATATTTTCGGCCATGTACGACAACAACTTATACTCCGCTGATGTTAAATTTAACTGTTTGCCTTTTTTGTAAACCATAAGTGCTTTTTTGTCTATTTCAAGATCTTTATTATTGTAAGAGAGTTTATTCTCCAAAATGTTTTCACTACCATATCTTTTTAATATAACTTTAATTCTCATCATTAACTCTCTAGGACTAAAAGGTTTCACAAGATAATCATCAGCACCTAAAGATAATCCTTTTATTTTTTCATCAACAGTACTTTTAGCAGTCAACATAATTACTGGTATATCTTTCTCTTTTTTTATTAAACTGCATATCTCTTCTCCATTAATATCTGGAAGCATTAAATCCAAAACCACAAGATCAGGACTATGTTCGTAGAATTTTTCAATTCCATCTTCTCCTTTAAGACAGGCAATCGCCTCAAAACCCTCTTTTTCTATATAATTTTTTACAATGTTTAACACCTTTTCTTCATCTTCTATTATTAATATCTTTTTCACGACTTATCTCCATTTTTTTAGTTTATCTATTTATTTAAATGATTCTCCATCTTTACCAAAATATTCCTTAGTCTTTTTTATCAATACATCTTTTTGGTTTAATTTAGGATTTTCTATAACTATATCAAGTAAAAAATTTAAAATTTCACCTATTTTAGGCCCCTCTTTTATTCCAATTTCTTTAATGTCATTTCCATTAATCTTTAAATCCTTAACTGTTATAGGTTCATTTCTTTCTAGTATATTATTGCATTTTTCTTTTAAGCTGTATACTTTCTCAATACTATCTATTGTTGCTTTTCCTTTTATATCTGCAATATTTAGTTTGAAAATATCTTCCAATCTTTCTTTTCCAACGTTTTTGATAAATCTTTTTACACCTTTATCTTTAATAGAAATATCTTTTAAGTAATGATATCTAATAAGAACCCTTACATCTTCAATTGTTTTATTATCGTATTTTAATCTTTTTAAAATTTCCACACTTTTTTCAGCTGATTTTATATGATGTCCTTTAAAATGTCCTTCTCCATCTTCATCTATAGTTAGACACTTTGGCTTTTCTATGTCGTGCAGAAGGGCTGCCAATCTTAGTTTTAGATCTGCTTCAATATTATCTAAAACTGAAAGTGTATGTTCATAAACATCTTTATCATGATGTTTGTTATACTGCTCGAAATCTATAGTGCTATAGATTTCGGGAATAATAGCTTTCATGAGGTTTGTATTGACTAAAGTTCTAATCCCATTAGAAGGATTTGGCGAAAGAAGTATTTGATTAAACTCATCATTGATTCTTTCTTTGCTTATATTATTTATTAACTCACTATTTCTTTTAATGCTTTCTAAAGTTTTTTGTTCAATATTGAAATTTAATTTAGACATGAACCTAATTGCTCTAATCATTCTAAGTGCATCTTCTTGAAATCTTTTATCTGGATTGCCTATGGTTCTGATAATTTTACTATTTATATCATCAATACCATTAAAATTATCATGGATATTTCCATGTATATCACAATATAAAGAATTAATTGTAAAATCTCTTCTCTTAATGTCTTCATTTATATCTTCGGTATATATTATCTTTTTAGGTTTTCTATTTTTTGAATATAAAAAATCTTTTCTAAAAGTAGTAACTTCATATGTATTACCCTTATAAATTAGAGTTACAGTACCAAAGTCAATCCCTGTAGGTACAATTTTTTCAAAGATTTTTTCCACTTCATTTGGGTGAGCATCAGTCGTAATATCATAATCTTCAACTTTAATATTCAATACGTAATTTCTTACAGCTCCTCCTACAACATATGCTTTGTATCCATTTTTTTCAAATATATTCAATATTTCCTTCACATCTTTTATTAATTTCATTATAACACCTTCATTTTTTATTAATTATATCATATAATGTATTTATAGATTATGTAAAATAGGAGGAAACATTGAAAGTTAAAAAAATAGTATTATTTACTATAATTATATCATTTATATTTTCACCCGTCTCTCTTATGTCTGAAGCAACTACTTCAATAAATAATACCCAGGACTTAGAAAAATATATTTTAAATGAACTATACAACCGAGAAGAAATAATTGAGTTTAATTATAAAGGAAGCAGCTCGGGCTTAGATAAGCTGTTAAATAATGCCTTGAATAAAGAACCTTTTATTAATTATTCTATTAAAAGTTGGAACTGGTCCTACGAAGGCTATGAAAACAATATAAATATTACAATCAATGTAGATCATTTATTATCTAAATCTGAAGAAAATGAGGTGGATAATAAAATATCTGATATTTTAAGTAATATCATTAACGAAGATATGTCCACTCATGAAAAGGCAAAAGTCATTCATGATTTTATTATCTTAAATACAGAATACGATACAAACTATGAATATTATACTCATTATGATGCTTTGTTTAAAAATAAAGCTGTTTGTAACGGGTATGCTTTGTTGGCGTACAAAATGTATCAAAAGGCAGGTTTTACCGTTGGATTTGTTGAGGGATTTTCTGCAGACCAGCATCACATATGGAATACTGTGGATATAAACGGCCATACATATCATATAGATTTGACTTGGAATGATCCTGTTCCAGATTTAAATTATCCAATATATGACTATTATATGTTGAGGGATGATGAAATCTCTTTAGACCATAAATATGAAGGGTCTTTTAGCACTGAGACTCCTTACTACAGACTATTAAATATCGATATTTCATCGAATTTCGACACCCATAATGATTTGATGAATTTGATGAAAAAAATAAATTTAGAAGATAAATATCAACCAATAACAATTAATTTAAATGGAAAATATATAAATTTTGATCAATCTCCAATTATACAAAATGGTCGTACTTTAGTTCCAGTTAGAGCAATTTTTGAAAATTTAGGCATGGAAGTTAGCTGGGATTCCCAGACTTCAGAAGTTAAAGGATTTAATGATTCTTTTAATATAAAAATGAATATTGACCAAGATCGTGCCTATGTAAATGGATTAGAATATTTATTGGATTCTCCTCCTAAAATCCTTAATGGAAGAACTCTGGTTCCTGTTAGATTTATAAGTGAGTCAATTGGTAAAGTGGTAAGCTGGAACAACGAAACTAGAACTGTAATTATAAAATAAGGAGTTAACTAACTCCTTATTTGTTGAATTCATAATATATAGATTGAATAGCCTTTTCAAAATCTTTATCTTCTATACCTACAATTATATTAATTTCACTGGATCCTTGGTCAATCATTCTTATATTTACATCTGCCTTACCTAAAGAACTAAATATTTTCCCGGCTATCCCTGAAGTATATGCCATACTCTGTCCTACTATTGCAATTAAAGCAATATTTTTGAACACTTCTATTTTATCTGGTTCACAATTTTTTTCTATCTTATCAATAATTTTTTCTAATTTTCCGTCTAGAAATTCATTGTCTATTACAATAGAAACTGTATCAATTCCTGAAGGTATGTGCTCAAATGTTATATCATACATTTCCAATATAGTTAATAACTTTTTTACAAAACCTACCTCTGAATTCATGTAAAATTTTTGAAGTCCTATTACAGTAAAATCTTTTCTTCCTGCTATTCCTGTAATTGCAACATCATTAGGGTCATATTTTTTCTTATTAGTAATCATAGTTCCTATATCATCAGAATTATTAGTATTTCTTATATTAATTGGTATATTTGCTTTTCTCACAGGATATATAGCTTCATCATGAAGAACCTTGGCTCCCATGTATGATAGCTCTCTTAATTCCTGATAAGTAATATTCCTAATTTTTTTTGGGTTTTTTACTATTCTTGGGTCAGCCATCATAAATCCCGATACGTCTGTCCAATTTTCGTATATATCAGCTTCAATATATCTTGAAATTAATGCTCCTGTAATATCAGAACCTCCTCTTGTAAAGGTTTTTATTTCTCCAAGGGGGGTTGAACCGTAGAAACCTGGGACAACAGCTCTATTTTTCTTGTTTAATTTATTTTGAATTGTAGCTTTTGTTTTCTCTTCATCTAAAGTTCCATTCATATTAAAAAAAATAATATCTTTACTGTCTATAAATTCATAACCTAAGTATTCAGACAATATTAAAGCATTTAAATATTCACCTCTACTCACTAAATAATCTAGTGATATTTTTTTATTAAAATTGCTTTTTATATCTTCCAGGTATTTTTCTATATCTAGTTTTATTCCCAAATCTTTTACTATACTTTTGTATCTATTCTCAATCATTTTAAATATTTCTTCACTGGGCACATTATACTTTAAATGTGCGTGACATAGATAAAGAAGATCTGTTATTTTGTTATCTTCGTTCCATCTTTTTCCAGGTGCCGAAACTACAACATATCTTCTTTCATTATCTTTTTTAATTATTTCTGCTACTTTTTTTATCTGTGAACCTTCTGATAATGATGTGCCTCCGAATTTTGCTACCTTTATCATGTTGTTTCCTCCTAGCAAACATTTGTGTATGTTTTTAAACCATATTATATACTATACACTACTTTCTCTAAAAAATAAATAAAATTTTGCAAAAAAAATCCTATGTTTTTTCATAGGATTTAATTATTTATATATAAGGTTTTTCTTCTATTTTTTCTTCACCATCTTCTGTTTCTTCTAAAACACATTCATGTTTTGACCCATGGATTTCTAATACAGGTACAATAAACATAAACCCTACTCCTGGTTCACTAAAGCATTCTAATTCCTGGTTTATCTTTCGTACAACTCTATCTAGTTTATCTTTTTCCTGTATTACACTAACTATAAGTTTGTTGTATGGCTTTCTTCCATCAATTAATTTTCTCATGCTTGCAAGCATAGGAATGTTTACCTGATGGTCTAATAAAACTTTTCCCATACCTTGACTGTCAACGGTTGTAGCACCAAGTTCTTCTTCGTAAAATATTTCATGAATTGTATCTAATTTATAGATATCATTAAGTATCAAAAATAATCCGTACATTCAATTCCTCCTTTTTATAGTTGTATTTTAACATATTTTTTTATTAAGGATAAGATTAAATTCTATTATTTATCCACTTTTTTACATCATTTATTACTATATCTTTTTCCTTCTCATTAAAAATTTCATGGAATAAATTTTCATAAATTATAGTTTTTTTGTCTTTTGAACTTATTTCTTTTTCAAAATTTAAAGATGATTTGTAATCTACAATTCTATCTTCCTCTCCATGTAATATAAGACAATCTACATTAAACTTGTATAAATTTTTCTTGAGCCAATCAACTCCTTTAATAAGGAATTCATAATACAACTTAATTGTTACCTTTTTTAAGACTAAAGGATCTTTGTTATATTTATCTACAACCTTATTATCTCTAGAAAGAAGATTTCCTAAATTGTTTTTCATTTTAAATTTTGGGCTTATTTTATTTACAAATTTAATAAATAGTCTTTTAATACCTTTGGCTTCTTTAGGTGTTTCTAAAGCAGCTGCTGAAAGTATTGTTCCACTTACTTTCTTCCCAAATTTTATGCCATATATGGAAGTAATAAATCCGCCCATACTGTGTCCTAATATGAAGATTGGTTTTTCAGGATTATCTTTTTTTGCAATATCAACTATCACATCTAAATCTTTAACATAAGCATTATAATCTTCAACCCATCCTTTTATACTTCCACTTTTGCCATGACCTCTCAGGTCAAATCTATAGGTTGACAATCTATCTTCATTTAATGATTCAACTAGATAATTATATCTTTCACAGTATTCAGCTAATCCATGAACGATAACAACTACTGCTTTTGGATTTTCAATATTATTTTTTACAAGATAAATATTTGTTTTATCATAACTATCAATTATACTCTTATTCATATACACCTCTACTCTAATATACCTGCAAATAATGCAGTAAATGGTATTGTTAAAACAATACCTATGCTTCCAGTTATTGCTCTTATTATTTCAGTTGCTATAATATCTAAATTTATTATTTCAACCATTGATGTGTTGTAAGAAAGAAATATAAGTAATATTGGAATTGATGCACCTGTGTAAGCAAGTATCAATGTATTTGTCATTGTTCCCATAATATCCTTCCCTACATTCATTCCAGATTTTATTAAACTAATCTTTGAAATCTCATTATTTACTTTCTTTACTTCATCCATAGATGAAGCTATAGATATGCTAACATCCATAACAGCACCAAGAGTACCTATAATAATTCCTGCAAAAAGCAAACCTTTGAAATCAAATTCTATGCCTCCAGGTAAATACATAAGCATTACAGCTTCTTCTGAACTCAATCCTGTTAGTTTAGCTAAATTACCTACTAAAAAAGCTATAATAGCCGCCAGAGTAACTCCTGCTATTGTTCCTAGTATAGCTGAGTAAGATTTTTTGTTAAAACCAGCTATAAAAGTTAAAGTAAAGACTGTAATAATAATTGAAGTTATAACTGAGGCCGTAATAGGATTATTTCCCTTCAAAATAGAAGGTAGCATGTACTTCCATATTAATAATATTGTTGCTGTTAAAGTTATTACTGCTTTTAACCCTTTTATTCTGCCTACAACTACCAAAAGTATCGCAAATAGTAGTACTGTATACATTATATATTTATCTCTTGCAAAACTTGATATGTTAACTCTAAGGGTGTCTCCCGTTTCATCCAACATCAAGAGTATAGAATCATCTTTTTCAACTCTAATATTAAAATGTTCTGCTCCTCCTAAATTATTTTCAACAATATATTCTTTATTTTTATACTCACCTTCTAGAACCTTTACCTTCACAACTTGTCTCCCTTGAACAGGCGAAGAAGGATCTGCTCCTAAATCTTCGGAATCCATATCTGCAATAATTTCTACTACCTTTCCCCTTACAGTTGTTAAACCTTCCGCACCACCTGTATTAGCATATACAGGTAGTGTAGTAAGGGAAAATAGTATTATTATTAGAATGATAATTTTTTTCATATTAAAACTCTAAAGTATCGCCGAAGTTTATGATTTTAACCTCAGAGTCTTTAACTTTATTTTTGAATTCTTGAACGTCAGCCTTGATAACATCAAATGTATCATAATGCATTGGAATAACAAGTTTTGGCTTTATAAAATCAGTTGCTATAACAGCATCATCTATATCCATGGTAAAGTTTCCACCAACAGGAAGTATAGCTATGTCTATTTTCTCTGCTTCAAGTAATTTCATATCCATTGTTAATCCTGTATCTCCTGCATGATACAGCTTTTTGTTCTTTAGATAGAATAAAAAGCCACCTGGATTTCCACCATCATACATTTTTCCATCAATTTCCAACCCTGAACCATGATGAGCCGGGGTCATTTTCAGCTTACCAAAATCAAATTTTGTTCTCCCTCCTATATGCATAGGGTGAACGTTTACTCCCTGTTTTGATATGTAGTTTGCAATTTCATGATTACATATTACTAAAGCATCATCTCTTTTTGCTAGTTCTACAGTGTCTCCTATATGATCTCCATGAGCATGGGTAACAAAAATATGAGTTAATTTAGGTATATCATCAATTGATTGACTGCAGGATGCATTTCCTTTAATAAAGGGATCGATAATGCCTCTAAAGTTTTCCTCTTCAATCATAAAAACTGAATGTCCATAATATGTTAATTTCATAATATCACTCCTTAATTTGTATATATTTAATTATATTATAACACAAAAATTAATCAAACTTAAAATTATTGAAATAATGAGTAAAATTAAATTTAATTGATTTTTAATTTTTTTTTGTTATAATTATTTTAAGTCTCTACTAATGGAGGTGACCCATGAATAATATTTATAATATAGGATTAGATATTGGTTCAACAACTGTAAAAATTGTTGTACTAAATATCCAAAATTCTATTATTCATAAGGAATACAAGAGACATTATTCAAATGTAAGAGAAACAGTATTTAAAATGTTGAAAGATTCAAGAGAAAAAATTGGAAATAACAAAATTAAAATAAATGTTACAGGTTCTGGAGCGGTAGATATATCAAAGGCTTTTGACATACCTTTCATTCAAGAAGTAGCTTCAGGAACTAAGGCTATAGAAGATTTAATTCCCGAAACAGATGTAGCTATTGAATTAGGTGGGGAAGATGCTAAAATAACTTATGTTTCAGGTCAGCTTGAACAAAGAATGAATGGCTCCTGCGCCGGAGGTACCGGTGCTTTTATAGACCAAATGGCTATTTTGTTAGAAACTGATGCTGATGGTTTAAATGAGTTATCTAAAGACCACGATACAATTTACCCTATAGCTTCAAGGTGCGGTGTTTTTGCAAAAAGCGACATACAGCCTCTTCTTAATGAAGGAGCCAAGAAAGAAAATATTGCAGCTTCTGTTTTTCAAGCAGTAGTTAACCAGACTATTAGCGGCCTTGCTCAAGGAAGACAGATAAAAGGTAATGTAGCTTTTTTAGGTGGTCCACTTACTTTTTTATCTGAATTAAGAGAAAGATTTATAGAAACTTTAGAATTAGATGAACATGAAATTGTCTTTCCTAAAAATTCTGAATATTTTGTAGCAATTGGAGCAGCTCTAAATTCTAATGACTCAAGAATAATAGACTACAGCAATTTGATTGAAAGGATTAACAACAAAAATAATGAACCAGTTCATAGAAATAAAGAATTAGATCCTCTTTTTAGTACTCAAGATGAATATAATGAGTTTGTAAAAAGACATAATAAAGCAAAGGTAAAAAGAGGAGATATCAGTAATTATAAAGGAAAAGCATATTTAGGTATTGATGCAGGTTCAACAACTACAAAGGTAGCTTTAATAGATGATGATAGAAATCTTCTATACTCATTTTATGGTAACAACAGAGGAAACCCTCTTAACTCAGTTATTTTTGCACTCAAAGATTTATATTCAAAATTAAATGATAATATAATAATAGCAAACTCAACTGTAACTGGATATGGAGAACATTTAATTAAATCTGCATTGAAAATAGACATTGGTGAAATAGAAACTATAGCACACTATAAAGCGGCGGATTATTTTTCTAATGGAGTAGATTTTGTTTTAGATATTGGTGGACAAGACATGAAGAGCCTTAAAGTTAAAAACGGGGTAATAGATTCCGTTATGCTCAATGAAGCATGTTCATCTGGTTGCGGTTCTTTTATAGAGACCTTTGCTAAGTCTTTAAATCTTGATGTAGAAACTTTTGCTGAGAAAAGTTACTTTTCTCAACACCCTGTAGATTTAGGGACTAGATGCACTGTTTTTATGAATTCAAAAGTTAAACAAGCTCAAAGAGAGGGAGCCACAGTAGCTGATATTGCTGCAGGAATTTCAGTATCTGTAGTTAAAAATGCATTGTTTAAAGTTATAAGATTAAAATCTTTCGACGACCTTGGAGATAAAATAGTAGTTCAAGGTGGGACCTTTTACAATGATGCCGTTTTAAGAGCCTTCGAATTAATAACAGGCAGAGAAGCTA